>DAINOB010000058.1:0-10855 GCA_036735585.1 Cytophagales bacterium
ATATCGCCACACAAATTTTAGAAAAGTTTGATGTTAGCTATGATGTGATCAAAGAAATGCTAGAATACCACGCACAAAGCCCCACCGCCTCATCTGATACGGATGACAGCGATGAGGACAGCTCACGCATGTTTTCCTCCGGATCTGGAAGAGAAGGCAGCGCAAAAGGAGGTCAGGCAGAAAAGTCTAGAACCCCCGTGTTGGATAATTTTGGAAGAGATCTCACCAAATTTGCAGAAGACGGCAAACTAGATCCTATCGTAGGAAGAGAGAAGGAAATAGAAAGAGTAGCTCAAATCCTAAGCCGTAGAAAAAAGAACAACCCTATATTAATAGGAGAGCCTGGCGTAGGAAAAACAGCTATTGCAGAAGGCCTTGCTCTGAAGATTATTCAGAAAAAAGTATCCCGCGTATTATTCAACAAAAGAGTGGTGACATTGGACCTTGCTTCCTTGGTAGCAGGCACAAAATACAGAGGCCAGTTTGAGGAAAGAATGAAAGCGGTGATGAACGAACTGGAGAAATCCCCCGAAGTAATTCTTTTCATCGATGAATTGCACACCATTGTAGGTGCTGGTGGAGCTTCAGGATCCTTAGATGCTTCCAACATGTTCAAGCCTGCATTAGCAAGAGGAGATATTCAATGTATAGGGGCTACTACTCTTGACGAGTACAGACAGTATATTGAGAAAGATGGTGCTTTGGCTCGTAGGTTTCAGATCGTAATGGTAGATGCTACCACACCCGAAGAAACCATTGAAATTCTCAACAACATCAAAGACAAGTATGAAGAGCACCACCATGTAAACTACACGCCAGAGGCAGTGCAAGCATGTGTAAAGTTCTCTGACAGATACATATCTGATCGCTTTCTGCCAGACAAAGCCATTGACGTGCTAGACGAGGCAGGAGCCAGAGTACACATCAACAACATTCACGTTCCTAAAGACATACTTGCGCTTGAAGAGCAAATAGAAGATGTGAAAAAGGAGAAGAATCAAGTAGTGAAAAGCCAGAAATATGAAGAGGCTGCGCGACTTAGAGATAGTGAGAAAAAACTCCTGGATCAGCTGGAAAAAGCCAAAGCCGCTTGGGAACAAGAAACACGTCAGAAGCGCTACGAGGTAAACGAAGAAAACGTAGCAGAGGTAATTGCCATGATGACTGGCATTCCGGTAAATCGCATTGCCCAAAATGAAAGCAATAAGCTTTTGAATATGGGCGATCAGCTGAAAGGTAAAGTCATAGGTCAGGAGCAGGCAATTGTTAAACTTGTAAAAGCCATTCAGCGCACAAGAGTAGGCCTTAAAGATCCTAAAAAGCCAATTGGATCCTTTATATTCTTAGGTCCAACAGGTGTGGGCAAAACAGAACTTGCGAAAGTGCTTGCCACTTACTTGTTTGACAAAGAAGAAGCTTTGGTAAGAATTGATATGAGCGAATACATGGAAAAGTTTTCTGTATCTCGACTCGTGGGAGCACCTCCAGGCTATGTAGGGTATGAAGAGGGAGGTCAACTTACTGAGAAGATCAGGAGAAAGCCTTACAGTGTGATCTTGCTTGATGAAATTGAGAAAGCACACCCAGATGTGTTCAATATTCTGCTTCAAGTATTGGACGATGGAATTCTTACAGATGGTCTGGGCAGACGTGTAGATTTTAGAAATACCATCATCATCATGACGTCAAATATTGGAGTGAGGGAGCTTAAGGATTTTGGAGCAGGTATAGGTTTCTCTACCACCACCAAGAATACCACGATGGATGAGCAGATGAAAGGCACCATTCAAAATGCACTGAAGAAAGCCTTCTCTCCAGAATTTCTCAACCGTTTAGATGACGTGATTGTGTTTAACACTTTACAGAGAGAGCATATTCATCAAATTATTGATTTGTCTTTGAAAAAGCTGTTCGATAGAATCTTGAATCTTGGATATACCATTGAGCTTACGGATAAGGCAAAAGATTTCTTAAGTGAGAAAGGGTACGACCCTCAGTATGGAGCAAGACCACTCAATAGGGCAGTTCAGAAATATCTTGAAGACCCAATTGCAGAAGAAATCCTAAAAGGCGAAATCCAAATTGGAGATACCCTTTTAGCAGACTACGATGGCACTTCAGAACAGCTGAGTATTCAAATAAAGAAGCAAAAGGCCAAAGCTTAGCATTCAATTTTACACTGATCACCCGAGCAATGCATCACAGCAGGTACGCTCGGGTGATTTTTTATGAATAGAGGAGCAGCTTATTCTACTGCAGCCTTTAATCTTTTGAGGACGTTTTTATTAGATTAATTTCAGAAGAACTTCTATTTTTATGAATATTTTCTGTTGAAGATCTTCCAATATTTTTTAATTGAAATACGGTGTACTGTTTTAGACGATGAATAAAAAATATATAATAGGAATTACAATTGGCGTAGTGGCATTGGCAGGCTATTATTTCTTTTTTGGTAGACCTGCATCTCAGGTATCTTCTGAAGTAGTGGTGGACCCAAAAGTGGGTAAGTTTCAAGTAGTAATAGAAACATCAGGAGAACTAGAAGCTAAAAATTCTGTAGAAATTAAAGGGCCCACCACTTTACGAAACTTTGGAATTTGGAACCTCAACATTCAAAACATCATAGATGAAGGAGCTATCGTGAAGAAGGGCGATTGGGTAGCTACCCTAGACCGATCCGAGTTGCAAAATCGATACAACACCAAAGAACTTGAGCTGGAGAAAGCTACGTCAAGATACATTCAAACCCAATTAGATACTACCCTGCAAATGCGCCAATCCAGGGATGAACTTATCAACCTTAAATATGGAGTAGACGAACGGGATATTATATTGAAGCAATCGCAATATGAGCCCCCTGCCACCATTAAGCAAGCAGAAATAAATTTGGAAAAAGCTGAGAGAGCCCTTCAGCAAGCCGAAGAAAATTATAAAATCAAGCAGAAACAGAACGTAGAAAAGATGCGTGAAGTGGCTGCGGAAGTTAGAAAGGTGCGCGATGAACTCAAGACCATGAGTGAAGTGATCACCACCTTTAGTGTAAAAGCTCCTGAGGATGGTATGGTGATTTACAAAAAAGGGTATGACAATAAACCGATCAAGGCTGGCTCACAGATCAGCATGTGGGATCCTGTCGTAGCTACCCTTCCTGACCTCAGCGTAATGATGTCCGTTACTTATGTGAATGAAGTAGATGTGAGAAGGGTAAAAAAAGGGCAAACCGTGGAACTTGGCTTGGATGCCTATCCTGACAAAGTGCTCAGAGGCAAAGTAGTAAGAGTAGCCAATGTGGGCGAACAGAGGGCGAATTCAGATTCAAAAGTTTTTCAAGTGAGCATTGAAATTCAGGGAGAAGACTCCACGCTTAGACCTGCCATGACTACCTCAAACAGCATCATTGCAAAAACCCTTGACAGCGTACTATTTATCCCTTTGGAATGTTTGCACAGCTTCAATGATACGGTTACCTACGTGTTTGTGAAAGATGGATTATCGATCATAAAGCAAGAAGTGATGGTAGGTGAGCGAAACGCCAGTGATGCGGTGATCGAAAAGGGTTTGAGCCCTAGCCAGAGGTTGTACCTTTCTGTACCTAAGGGCATAGAGGATAAACAGATCACTCTACTACCAGAGATGGAAGGTAAACGTCTCAAAAAAGAAACAGAACTGCCCGCACCTGCACAAATGGAGCTTCCAGCTTATTCATTTCAAGAACGTCCAGCAAGGCAGTAATGCTACGTTTTTTATTTACTCCTAGGGTCACTGCCAATCTCCAAATCGCGTTGGAAGCAGTTTTGGCAAATAGAATCAGGTCACTGCTTACGGCATTGGGGATTATATTTGGGGTAGCGGCAGTTATCGCCATGCTTGCAATTGGCAAGGGTGCACAAAAAGAAATTTTGGATCAGATAAAGTTGGTGGGCGTAAATAATGTAGTCATAAAGCCTATTGTGGAGCAAGAGGAAAAGCGAATTGCAGAATCGGATATGCAGCAGGAGAAAAAGAAATTCTCCCCAGGACTCACTATTAGAGATATCAAAACGATCAAAGCTATAGTACCTGGCTTGCAGTATGTGAGTCCTGAAATCATACTAGATAGCTACATCATCCGAAAGGGAATCAGAAGATCAGCCAAACTTGTGGGTGTGGAGCCTGATTATTTTACCATCTATAATTTTGACCTTAGAGAAGGGCAGATGTTTGGTAGAGATCAATTGATACATGGTTCTGCGGTATGCATCATCGGTCATGCAATCAAAACACGTTTTTTCCCTACAGAGGATCCTTTGGGGAAATCCATTAAAGTAGGTCCAAATTGGTTGACCATAGTAGGAGTGCTAGAAGAGAGGGTAGCCAGTGAAGAGAATCTCAGCAAACTTGGAATCAGAGATTTTAATATGGATGTGTATGTGCCACTGCAAACTATGCTGATTCGATACAAAAACAGAGATTTAGTGGCGTTGAACCAAGGTGGAGATATGCAGTTCTCTGGCAGAGGAAGACGTGGAATGGTGATCGTAGAGGGCATGGAAGACGAAGAACCAATCAATCCCAATTATCATCAAATAGACAGATTGGTGCTTCAAGTGGCCGCAACAGAAACTTTGCAACCCGCAGCAGAAATTCTATCTCGTATGCTGAAACGCTTGCATTACGATGTAGTAGATTTTGAAATAGAGATTCCAGAGCTTTTACTCAAACAACAGCAGCGAACGCGAGATATCTTTAATTATGTACTTGGCGCCATTGCGGGCATATCGTTGTTGGTAGGTGGCATTGGGATTATGAATATCATGTTGGCATCTGTGCTCGAACGGATCAAAGAGATTGGATTGCGATTGTCTCTTGGAGCGCAAAAACGAGACATTGTAGAGCAGTTTCTGTTTGAAGCAGTGTTTATCAGTGTGAGTGGTGGAATAGTAGGAATAATACTGGGAGTTTCCCTTGCTTGGTTGGTAGCACTCTTTGCAGACATTCCCACTTTAATCAGTTTTGATTCTATTGCTTTGTCTTTTGGAGTGGCAGCCACAGTAGGATTGATATTTGGCATAGCGCCAGCCAGGAAAGCTGCTCAGCAAGATCCCATAGCCTCCTTACGATATGAATAAAGTAGTTTTTGTATTCGCATTATTTTTTATCTCAGTTCAATCTTTTTCTCAGAAGGTGCTCACCATGGAGCAGTCTATAGCTCAGGCCCTAGCGCAATCTCCACAAACCAAGCAGGCGCAGACGGAAAGAGAAACAAGCTATTGGGAGTTTCGATCTTTTAAGGCCAGTCTCAATCCGCAGTTTAGGCTCTCCGGTGCTGCTCCAACTTACAACCAGCGCTTTACCAGTGTTGTGCAGCCAGATGGTCAGATACAATTCAGGCCCATCAATCAAATAAATCCTGAAGTATCCCTTGGCCTAGAGCAGCCGGTGTGGTTTACAGGAGGTACCATTTCTGCCAACACCAATCTGAACTTCTTTAGCAATTTAGATTCTAGAGCGGAGCAGTGGAACAGCACTTTGATGAATGTGCGTTTAAGTCAGCCGCTGTTTGCATTTAATCGATTGAGATGGGATCGGAAAATAATCCCACTGATTTTTGAAGAATCAAAACGAACTTATGTAGAACAAGAGGAATTTATCTCAAGAGAAGCCGTAAGTCGATTCTTTAACGTGTTGCAAGCCCAGACCAACCTTCAAATTGCCCGCTTTAATCTTGCCAACAACGATACGGTGTATAAAATCGAGCGTGGCCGTTACAACATTGGTACAGCCACCAGAGACAATCTTTTGCAAATAGAGCTTCAGCTTTTGCGTTCGAGACAGGATGTGGCTCAGGCAGCGCTTGACCTAGAAACGGCAAGGCTCCGTTTCAGGAATTTCTTGGGATTAAAAGACAGTGAGGATTTTGAACTTTCACTTCCCGATGAGGTCCCTGATTTTCAAATCTCTGAGCCTATGGCGTTGGACTATGCGATGAATAATAGAGCTGATTTTATTGCATTTGAAAGGAGAAGGTTAGAAGCAGACCGAAATGTAGCCAATGCCAAGGGCCAGCGCTATCAAACCACACTCAATGCCGCTTACGGCCTAAACAATTCAGGATTGGTAGTGGACGATTTACTTTTGAACCCGCAGGCTCAGCAAATTTTTAACATCTCATTCAATATGCCTTTTCTTAACTGGGGCAGAAATAAGGCGCTTATGAAAACAGCAGAAGCACAAAAGCAATTGAATGATTATATCATTGATCAGGAATTGGTCAATTTCGAACAGCAAATCATTACGCTTGTTCGCCAGTTTGAAATTCTAAGACTTCAAATAGAAATCACGAAGAAATCAGACGAGGTGGCAACAGAGCGCTACAACGTGGTTCAAAATCGATACCTCATCGGTAAAGTGGACATTACCAATCTCAATATTGCCCTCAATGAAAAAGATGCAGCCAAAAGGGCGTACATACAAGCTTTAAATTCATTTTGGACCTCTTATTTTGACCTTCGCAGGTTGACTTTATTCGATTTTAGAACAGGAAGGTTGTTGTATCAGTCTGATGAAGGTTGATCCCCGATGCAGTTTTTTAGGCTTTTCCATGCCTCTTGAGGAAGTGATGGATAATAGTCTTTAGAATCTTTTTCCTTCAATTCACTAAGGTACTGCGCTCTTTCTTCTGCTAGGGGATGGGTGCTGATGATAGTTAAATTTTTTGCCAAATCAGGTTCTTTTTCATTCATCTTATGAAAGAAATCGGCCAAAGCCATCGGATTGATGTGTGCTTGTTGTAAGTAGATTACCGCTTGTTGGTCTGCTTCTTTTTCTAGTTTCCGATCGTAAGCTGTAGAAGAAAGCAGTTTCAGCGCTTCCTTTACTACTTCGCCTCCACCACTATTGCCAGAGGATAAAAGCACGGCTAAACTTAATTCTTTGATGAGTTTTTTTGTGACATGCTCCAATTGGATATGGGCCAACTCATGCGCCATCACTCCTGCAAGCTCATCGGGATTTTCACAGGCAGATATGAGACCACTGAACACGATTATTCTTTTGCCCGGAATGGCAAATGCATTGATCTCAGCGTCATTAATGATGTGCAGTTGAATGCTTTCGTAGGCAATATCGTTTTCAACACACAATCTGAGCAATATACTGTCGATTCCAAGGCAGTTACCTTCTTTAGGAATTTCTACAGAAGTAGCTTGAATCCCTTCCCAAAGTAGTTTACTTAGTTTTTCTTCAATCTGCTCCGAACGGTCTTTTACTTTAAAGAGCTCTGTCCAGGGGATACTGCTCAATCCTGCCCATAATCCAAAAAACAAAATTAAGGTGATCAGCAAATGGACGAGTGGATGTCTCATAAGATTACAGTGGGTTTATCTTTAATGAGTAAATGAGTAAGTGGCCCATACAACCACCATTCTACATGAACACCTTCTCTGGTTTTGATGGCAGTATAAATGGTTGCGCCAAATTCAGTGATATTGAAAAGGAGTGCCGTAAACAGGTAACCAAAATAAGCGTTATTGGCTTCTCCATCTCCCCAAATGATGCTCACTGTCCACCAAAAGGCAGTTGAATTAATCAGCAACATGGAGAATTGTGAGAGCAACGCTTGGGTGCAATGCCATCTCACAAAATAACTTCCGCGCCTATTGGCAATGAAAAAGAAAAATGTGGCCAATAGGTTGATGATAGGAAGGGGCAAACCAGCGAGCAAGGCTACTAATGACATCAAATAACTACCAGACGCTCGCTCACATTCATACTCTTGAGGCTTGTAGGCAAAAGCTGGTAAATAAATCATAATCCTTTGTGAAAGTTCCACATCCAATTTAGAAGTACTATTCCTATCAACATTGCTCCCAACCAACGCTTCCGCTGCAGTGTGTGTTCTACAAAATGATAGGCTCGATAAGCAAATGCTTTTCCAAGAAAAAAGTCATAGGCCATAAACACAGAAAAAACCACCAAACCCAGCGTTGAAATCAGCCCAAAGGGATTGTAGTCCAGCAAAGCATACCAATTCCCATGAAGCATTCCTTCTACTCCTCTGGTACTTCCGCATGCAGGGCAGGGTAATCCTGTCACGCTCTTGAACCCACAAAAGGGTGGTGAGTAGTTGCTCCAGACTCCAGCCCATAAACTCCATAAGTAGGCATAGCCAAAGACTACCAATAGTGAAGTAATTGCGTAAAATTTACGAATCGAGTTCAATTCTATCACATAGAAAGGGCAATCTGGAATCGCTGAAGGTTTTTGTCCTTGGTCACTCCCATTATGAGAAACCAATCTACAATGGTCCAAACGCCAAGACCTCCACAGGTCAACAGTTTTGCAATACCAAGACCCGTATCGCCAATAAAAAAACGATCTATGCCTAAAGTACCTGCCAAGATCGAGATGATCAATACTATGGTAGGATCTTTAAACTGTGCCATTTGGAGATTGACAAATTTGTTTTCGGGTGCTTCTAGCATTCTGTCTCGAATGATGCCGAGATGATGACCTTCAAAGAATTTGCCACTGGTCATGATAAACATATCTACCTTTTGCGCGTCCATAAAAATAGGTTTAGGGTTTTTTGTTGGTTTAAATCGTCATGAAAAATCAATCCTCTATTGATTTCACTGGCTCAATAAACTGATTTTCAACTGATCAACAATGCTTCACTTAAAAATCTTTTGAAAGTTTCTATATGCCTCTCAAGTCTTGGATCTTGATAAATTTGCTTGCTATACAGGTCTACAGTGTTTGAAAGTTGCGAGGATTGAACCAAATGAAGCAAGGCTAGATGCCTGAGGGCATGGTAATAAACTTGTGAAGCTTTAGGGGCATGCTCATCCATTTGAAGGATTAAAAACTCCCACTGATCTATCCTGTCGAGCCACTGGAAGATACCTAGCTCAAGAGCATCATAAATAGAGTCGAGTAAGGAGTGTGTTTCTGATTCATTTTTTACAAATGTTCGCTTAGGGATAACCGCATTCAGATGGCAAAAATTGATCAAAAGGGTGAATTTGGGAAGTGCAGAATACTCACCAGACATATCTGTGTAGGGTGAAATAAGGTGTTCTACCGAAGGGTAATGAAACCCTGCAAAGCAATCCACCATCATACCATCGGGATAGGAAGTGTAAGAACAGATAATGCCTTTATCACCTTGCTCTACACTTTTCTTGTAGGCTCCAGTAGAAAAAGGGAGGTATGTATAGGGTTCTAAAAAAGCTGTAAGGCCCTCAATGAAAATTTGCTGTAAAGTCACCTTTGATGGCCTCAGACATTGCTAGGTTTTCAAACATGCACATGGCGCTCAGCATGATAGCTTGAGCGGACCAGTGGCCCAGATTCCACGTACTTCAGGCCTATTTTTAAGCCTTCTTCTTTATACATCGCAAACGTTTCTGGATGCACAAATTCGATCACTTCGTGGTGCATTTTGGTGGGCTGCAAATATTGACCTAGGGTGAGAATGTCCAACCCATTATCTACCAAATGATGCATGGCCTCTAATACTTCAGCTACCGTTTCTCCCAAGCCTAGCATGATTCCAGATTTGGTGCGCTTACCATAATCTTTGGTGCGCTTTATTTGCTCCAAACTACGGTCATATTTCGCTTGCGGCCTTACATTTCTATACAGCCTTTGCACTGTTTCCATGTTGTGAGAAACTACCTCCTGACCAGGTTTTATCATGGTGATGAGTGCATCCCAGTTGGCCTTTACATCTGGTATTAAGGTTTCAATTGTTGTTTGAGGGTTGAGCTTTTTTACCTCCACAACGGTGTCATGCCAAATTTGTGCTCCTCGATCCTTAAGCTCATCTCTATTTACCGAGGTGATAACTGCGTGTTTCACGCCCATAAGTTGAATGGCTTCAGCCACTCTTCTGGGCTCGTCAGTATCATATTCATTGGGCTTGCCCGTGGCTACAGCGCAGAAAGAGCAGCTACGTGTACATACATTGCCTAAGATCATGAAAGTAGCTGTGCCTGCGCCCCAACATTCGCCCATGTTCGGGCAGTTGCCACTTTCACAAATGGTGTGCAGCTTATAGTTGTCTACGAGTTTTCTTACTTTGGCATACTCTGGTCCCACGGGCAATTTTACCCTTAGCCAATCTGGTTTGCGAATCTTTGTTTCTGAGCTATTTATTATCGGTAATTCTATCATATTATCGTTTTCTACCGTAGTATAGTGTGAGATAAGCAGCGGTAAATTGCTTTCTGTTGAAATCAAACTCGGAAGCTAAAATGATAGGATCTCTTGGGAATGCTTCATAGGTAAAGCCTAGCTCCATCCCAATGACATCTTCGTTTAGTTTTCCAAATTCAAAACTAAGTCCGGCCTTCAAGTTAACTCCAAGCAGGATTTCTGACTGGTCAAACCCTTGGGTAAATCCTCCAGTGCCTTCTATTCTGTTTACATCCCTATGAATTCTAGGGCTGTAAGGTTCTAGCCTAACATCGGATTGTCCTGTACCACTTACACTGTAATTGTAATAAATAAAGTAAGGCTTTTGCACACCAATTGAAGGCCCTCCTGCAAACACTGCATTGATATGAATGCCTTCATCAGGAGCTTTTTTGAATAGCACATAGTCTATACCTATCTGAGGTCTTACCGGAAAAAAATAATTGACTTTGCCAAGTAGCCAAGTGCTGTTGCTGGAAAATGAACGATACCTCAATTCTTTTTCATGCTTTACATGCATGATTTCCAAGCCTATGGTTGTAAAAATCCTTGGTCTGTAAAGCTGAGAATACTTCAACATACCCCCCCCAACAAGCCCAGCATTGGTGTTGAAATTGATGCCGTAACTTAATTCCGTACTGTAATCATCGTCAAATCCATCCTGTGCGGAGACTTGCTG
>DAINOB010000059.1:0-10702 GCA_036735585.1 Cytophagales bacterium
CAGATGGCTTTTCTCTTACCTTTGCTCAAATGGATGCCCACATGAAAAATGCAATTAGTCATCGGGCCTTAGCCATGCAACAATTGGTAGACTTCTATTTCTCAAATTAGTAAGTGACTCCTCTATTTATCATAGGGATCACAGGTGGTAGTGGCTCAGGTAAGACACTTTTACTGGACCACATCATGGCGCAATTCAGTCAGGAACAGGTATGTCTTATTTCGCAAGACAACTACTATAAGGACAGAGAGGATCAGCCCTTGGATGAACTTGGTGTCGTAAACTTTGATACCGAACATTCCTTGGACACAGATGCTTTTGCGGACGATATCCAAAGACTAAGAAGAGGAGAGATTGTAAAACGAAAGGAGTATACTTTCAACAATCCATCTAAAACTCCCAATATCATTACCTTTCACCCTGCTCCTGTGATCGTGGTTGAAGGTTTGTTCATTTTTCATTATCCTCAAGTTGCTGCTCTTATTGATCTAAAGGTGTTTATTGATGCCAAAGCAGAAATTCGACTGAGTAGACGTATTCGAAGAGATGCTAAGGAAAGAGGATACGACTTAGACGATGTGCTGTACCGCTATCAAAACCATCACTCTCCTGTGTACGACCGATTGATAGAACCCCTTAAACATGAGGCAGACTTGATCATACCGAACAACAAGCATTTTAAAAATGCCGTGGAAGTTTTAATTGTGTTTATCAAACACCTAGTAGATTTGAAGGGCAATACAAATGCTAATCCCAAAAGCGTATGAAAAATAAGTATGCAGTGATAGGAATGGGTCAATTTGGAACATCCATTGCCCGTGCCCTAGCCAGAAGAGGCGCTGAGGTATTGGCCATAGATATTTCCGAGGAAAACATAGACCAGATTAAAGATGAAGTTGCTTATTCGGTTTGCTTAGATTCAACAGATCTCAGGGCCTTAAGAGCGCAGAATATTGAAGATATGGACGCTGTAGTGGTGGCTATTGGTGAGGATTTCGAAGCACTTCTGCTGACCACGGTGCAATTGATGGAGCTTAAAATCAAACGATTGATTGCAAGGGCGGCAGGAAGCCAACAGCGTAGAATACTTGAAAAGCTGGGGGTAAACGAAATTCTATCTCCTGAGGATGAAGTAGGGAAAACGGTAGCAGAGATGCTGCTTCACCCTAATATGAAAACTTTTCTACCCCTGCCTGATGATTATGAAATAGTGGAAATCAACACTCCTGAACGTATTGCAGGCAAAAGCTTGGGCGAAGTAAAAATCAGGGAGCGTTACAACCTTAATCTCATTACGATTAAGCGCAAGTATGATGAAGAGATTAAAGGCAAAATCATGGAAGTAGAACACATCATTGGCGTGCCCAAAGGCGATACAGTTTTATATGATTCTGACATCCTCATCATTTTAGGTAAAGTAAAAGATGTGGATTTGTTTGTTCAAGTCAATTCTTGACCCACCCTCCTTGTAGAAATGTTTGGTTCTGTTACTTTTGCGCCTCATGCGTATCAAATTACTCCTTCTGGTATTTACTTGGTTGCTTACAAGCGCCACTGTCCCTTTTCTAAAGGACAATCTTAACTATGCAGAGGAGCTGAACTCTAAAGTTGTAGCGGGAGAAAAATCTACAGAGCAATCTAATCAGGACGAAGCTCAAATCTATTCTTCTGAACTCATAGTGAGTATGCCTGCCGCACCTGTATCTATGGCTTCTATGCTGTTCATTCTCTTTATTCTTACGCTTACAGTTCATATCCAAAAAATTTCCGAAAGGCATTTTTTTCATGATCCACATTTTGTGCTCATGGTGACCAAACAACGTATCTGGCCAGGACAGGCTCCATAAATCATAATTAATTTAGGGTATACACCCTTCTAGTTTTTTTACAATTTAGCTTCTTTAAGAAGAAGCAACTTCCAACTATTTATTAATTAACATTTTAACAATCCAATGAAAAATAAAGGTTTTGTAGCAGGCCTTGGTATAGTAATCACCCTGCTGTGTATTTATTTTATCTCTTTCACCTTCGTATCTCAAGGTGTGGAGGACGATGCTACTATTGCTGCCACCCAAGAGGATGGCACTGTAGATTTTGAATTAAGACAAAAATACCTTGACTCGGTATGGAACGAACCTGTTCACAGCCTTTTAGGTGTGGACTATACCTTGAAAGAGGTGAAGGACAACGAACTAAAGCTGGGTCTTGATCTTCAAGGGGGAATGCATGTAACACTTGAGGTTTCGCCCGTGGAAATATTAAAGGTCATGTCAAACAATAGTGTAGACACCACCTTTCTGGCTGCTTTGAATTACGCAAATGAAGCACAATTAAATTCAGACAAGCTATTCACAGATCTTTTCTTCGAAGGATTCAAAAAGGCAGATCCCGATGCTCGTCTAAGCAGAATTTTTGCCAACACCTCTACGAAGGGTAGAATAGATTTTAATACCTCCAATGAAGAAGTGATGAAGGTAATTAACGAGGAAGTAGAAGGCGCAATCGATAGGTCCTTCAATATACTTCGTAGCAGGGTGGACCGCTTTGGAGTGACGCAACCCAATATCCAGCGTTTACAGGGCACTGGAAGGATACAAATCGAACTTCCGGGCGCTGACAATCCTGAAAGGGTAAGAAAGCTTCTATCTGGAATGGCAAAACTGGAGTTCTGGGAAGTCTATGACCTTCAAGAAGTAGTGCCTTTGATCCAAACTGCCAATGATATCCTTTACGATATAGAGCAGGAAGCCAAACTTTCATCTCAAGGAGACACTTCAACTGGCTCATCTGCCTTTGGAGATACCCAAGCGGTAGATGCTATGGATAACAGTAAGGCGGAGGATCCTTTTGGAGTTGAAACTCCTACTGTTGCGCAAAGTGAAACAGAGGACTCAGTTTCCAACGATCCCTTTGGTACACAAGATGATACCCTTGCCGATGGAGATACTACAGGAAAAGACAGCTTGGACGCGGGTAAAGTATCTGTGCTATTCAGATTACTTCGTGCCCAAAGTGAGCTTATTTATGAAACCAGAGATACTGCTGTGATCATGCAGGCGCTTTCGCATCCGCGATTGAAAGGAGTATTGCCATCGAACATGAAATTTCTTTGGTCAGTAAAACCATTTGTAGGGGATGACGGAAGAAAAGAATTCCTGCAGCTTTTTGCCATACGTAAGTCAAGAGATGGAAAAGCTCCTCTAGGCGGTGAAGTGATAGTAGATGCAAGGCATGATATTGATCAAAATGGTCGTGGCTTTGAAATAAGCATGCAAATGAATGCTACGGGTGCCAAGAAATGGAGAAAACTTACTGCTGACAACATCGGAAAACGAATTGCAATTGTTCTAGACAATTATGTGTACAGTGCACCTAATGTGCAAGGTGAAATCCCAAATGGAAACTCCTCTATCACGGGAAACTTCACTATAGAAGAAGCCAAGGATTTGGCAAACATTCTTAAAGCTGGTAAACTTCCTGCACCTACCCGTATTGTTGAAGAGTCCATTGTAGGACCATCTCTAGGTAAAGAGGCCATTCAGCAAGGTTTAATTTCCATCGTTAGTGGATTGGGTATTGTATTAGTGTTTATGCTTTTCTATTACAGTGCATCTGGAGCTGTGGCCAATTTGGTATTGTTGGTCAATGTTTTCTTTATTATGGGAATTCTCGCTCAGCTGAATGCCGCACTTACCCTACCTGGAATCGCGGGTATTGTATTGACTATTGGTATGTCAGTGGATGCCAACGTACTTATTTTTGAACGTATTCGAGAAGAGTTGAGACTGGGCAAGTCGCTGGTTAATGCCATTAATTTAGGATATGAAAAAGCGTACTCCTCCATTATAGATGCGAATGTCACTACGTTTTTAACTGGTATTATTCTATACGTTTTTGGCTCAGGACCAGTAAAAGGATTTGCAACTACATTGATGGTAGGTATTGCTTGTTCTTTCTTTACTGCCGTGTTTATCAGTAGGTTATTAATAGAGTTAATCAAGCTGTGGAGAAAAGATAAAGGCATCTCTTTTGAAACTCCTCTATCCCGTAGCCTACAAAAGCCTACTTCCTTTGATGTAATTGGAAAGAGAAAGTATGCTTACATCTTCTCATCTGCCATTATAGTTATTGGCATGGGTATCTTAATAATCCAAGGCGGCCTTAATCTTGGAGTTGATTTCAAGGGAGGTAGATCGTATGTAGTACGTTTTGATAGTCCGGTAGTGGCCTCTGAAATCAGAAATGAAGTGGCTGATGACTTTAAGAACAAAGGAACTGAGGCAAAGACTTTTGGAGCCAGCAATCAAGTAAAAATTACCACATCTTACCTGATCGATGATGAAAGTGAGGCGGCTGATCTTGCAGTACAGCAAGCTTTGATGACTGGATTAGAAACTTATAAAGACAAAAATCCGCAAGTAATGAGTTCAAGTAAAGTAGGCGCCACCATTGCCGATGACATTAAAAACACTTCCCGAACAGCGGTTTTGATCTCATTGTTGGTCATTTTCCTATACATTTTGGTGAGGTTTAGAAGCTGGCAGTTTGGATTGGGTGCTGTACTGGCGCTATTCCATGATGTTCTGGTCGTTATTTCATTTGTAAGCATTGCAAGAGCACTAGGCCTTGTGTACGAAATTGATCAAGTATTCATTGCAGCTATGCTTACCGTGATCGGATACTCCATTAATGATACGGTGATTGTGTTTGACCGAATTAGAGAAAACTTTGCAGAATATTCGCGTCATGATATCAAGTGGACCCTCAATACTGCCATCAACACTACATTTAGCAGAACCGCTATCACCTCATTAACCACATTCTTGGTTGTAGCCATGTTGTTTGTTTTTGGTGGAGAGGTATTGAAAGGCTTTTCTTTTGCCCTTCTAATTGGTGTTTTGTTTGGAACCTACTCTTCCATTTTTGTTGCTTCGCCTTTGGTATACGATACCATGTTGAGATTCAACAAGAAGACTGCAGATAAGCCAGCGAAGTGATATTAGATCGCTCAAAATCAAACCCCGACTATGTAGATGGTCGGGGTTTTTTAATTATTGTACTTTAAAAGTTTACCGCAAAGAGCGCAAAGTGTTTTCACGCAGAGATCGCAAAGATTTAACATGCTTTGTGAGTTGATCGTAGACTTTAAGCGAAAAACATCCTGATATTATAGGTGTCACAAAAAGATTATGAGGTATTACTCTATGAACACAGTGACTTTACCCAAAAGTCTTAGCACGCTTTGCAGGATCTTAGCGGACTCTGCGCGAAAAAACAGCTTACAATCAAATACCTATTCGTGTATTCTCAAAATCAAACCCTGAATATGTAGATGGTCGGGGTTTTTGATTATCATTATATTTTAAAATATCTCGCAAAGGGCGCAAAGTGAATGTACGCAGAGATCGCAAAGACTTAACATGCCTTGTGAATTGATTACAGACTTTGAGCGAAAAACAGCCTGAGCTTATAGGTTTCACAGAAAGAGCATGATGTATTACTCTTAGAACACAGTGATAAAGCTGCCTGTTGATCACAAAGTCTTAGCGCGCTTTGCGGGATCTTTGAGGACTCTTCGTGAAGAAATAAATGTTATCAAAACTAATATTTAACTAATCATTCAATTCCTAAATGCTCGAAATCTAGATTTTTCTTAACAGATTTTATCTACCTTTTTAGAATAGCTGACTCATTACAGAGATTCCCGCTGTTTTCTTGCATATTCTGACGATTATTTGTGTTGATCATTTGATAAATAGACAATCATTTTATAATATTGTTGGAACTTCTGTTAATTATTAACCAATATGCCAACAATGTTTATTCGAGCCTTTTTTGTGCTCATCTCATTGAACCTTAGCTTATCCTTGACATTGAATGCTACACATTTGGTAGGTGGCGAAATTCAAATGAGTGCTCTGCAAGGTAACAACTACAGGATACGAATGAACCTATACATGGACCAATTTGGGGCAGCAACGCCAAGTGCCTCAAATGCACCTGTTCACACAGTTCGAATATTTTCAAAGTTTAACTCTCAACTGGTTGAGACAATTCAGTTGCCTAAAGTCAACCAAGGAAATGTACCCTATAGCAATCCTTCCTGTGCAGTAGGCACCCTTGCCACCATAGCGCTTGAGTATTCCGCAGTGATCACTCTTAATCCGCAGCTGTACTCAAACCAATCAGGGTATTATATTGAATGGAATTCCTGTTGCAGAAATTTTGGTATTAACAATATTATTAATCCAGGTGGTACAGGTTCAACTTTAAGATATGACTTCCCTGCAATCGTCACCCAACAAAACACTCCCTTTATCAATTCAAGTCCTGCTAGTCTTCCTGTTATTGGTGATTATGCTTGTGCCTTTCAACCATTTATATATGATTACTCAGCTGCCGATCCTGATGGGGACTCAATTGCATATAGTCTTGCTACACCTTTAGGCGGAGTATTTTGGGCAGGTGGATTAAGTGAAACCAATCAAATTCCAGGACCGCAGCCTTTGACCATTAGCCCTTCAGGAGTCCTAAGCTTTACACCTTCTACAGTCGGGCTTTACTTGTTCGGTATCAAGATGGAAGAATATCGAAATGGGCAAGTGATCGGGGTGATGTATAGAGATTTTCAACTATATGTTTTGGCGTGCGGAGGGGCACAAAATAACCCAACAGTATTTGCGGTAAAGGAAGATGGGTTCAGCCTTACGAGAAATGATACCATAAAATTGACTGGAAACAATCTATGTGTTTCACTGAAAGGAATAGACATCGATACCAATACCAATCTTACAATGATCGTTCAGGGACTCAATTTTCCCAGTACAAACATTATACCCTCTGTTGCAACTGGAAGTGTAAATACTATTAACGACAATGATACCACTACACTTTCCTTTTGCCTGAGAAACAGCTGCGGAAGATCTGATAGCCTTTACCGTGTTAGAGTGATCCTCATTGATAATACATGCCCTTTAGGTAGGCGAGACACCATTACTTTTTGGATAAAAGCTTTTATCCCTACCAATAGACCCCCAAAGCTGGTTCAATTTAACCCCTTAACGGGTGCAGTCATTTCACCAGGGGATACAGTTAATATTGATGCCAGTTCTAGATGCCTTACTTTTTATTGTATAGATCCTGATACACTTACTACGCTGAACATGGAGGTGTTTGCGCTCAATTTTAATCTTAATCTCATTTCACAAATTATTAATACTGGTACCGTAAACACAGTAAACGACAGTGATACAGTAGTACTTTCTTTTTGTTTACCTGAATGCACTCCTCAGACTGGCAACCTATTACGGTTACGAATTATTTTGAATGACCAAGCATGTAATCCAAGGCTTACTGACTCTTTGTTTCGTACCGTACGGTTATTTAGCAGTAGTAACTCTGCTCCTCAGGTTTTCGCATATGACAAAGTAAATAACGTCCCGATCCCTGTTGGAGATACAGTAAGAGCAAATCCAGCTACTGGTTGTATAACCCTAGCCATTGTGGATACAGACACTGTATCTTCGGGATTACTAAGTTTTACTTCTTCTAACTTCTCTAGCAACTTGGTCTTACCCTTTAATCAAGTAATTAGAACTAACTTTCAGGGTGTAGGCGACACTGCATTTATAGACGTTTGTTTTACAGACTGTCCACCACAGGTTCCAGCATACTTTCGAGCTCAGGTGGCATACAGTGACATAACTTGCCCTACGGCCTTACAGTTTGGACTTAATCTTATCATAGAGCCTTATAGACCTATTAATACTCCTCCCAAACTGGAGGCTTATAATCCTGTGGGTAATCAGGCTTATGCTGCCAATGACACTATCCTAATTTATCCCAGCAACACCTGTATTAAACTGAGAGGAATAGATACAGATAAAAATTCAATAATTAAGTTAGCTGTTACTCCGATTAATACTTCCATTGCAGTAATCAACGGTTTTATAAACTCCGGAAGCACCAACACGGGTACAAATCCTACGGATACTGCGCAATTAGAAATTTGCTTTAGGGGAAATTGGACCTGTGCAGATAGCCTATGGACCATACAGCTTGTACTGTCAGATACAGGGTGTTATGACTCAAAAACAGACACTTTGATCTTGTATGTCAAACCAGTAGATACGATAAACACACCCCCCAAAATTATCTTTTTTGATAATGCAAGCCCAACAAAATCTCTTATACCAAATGCCGATACACTGCTTGTAAGTGCTGCAAATAATTGTCTGAGTTATTACGTAGTAGATTCAGATACAAACACTACCCTAAGTATAACCATTCAAGTACTCAACTCACTTCAATCAATAATTACATCGTACACACAGACTGTATTCACAAATACATTTAATGATAAAGACACTGCTGTAGCTTTGGTTTGTTTTGACGAATGTAGCGTAGATGAATCTGGTTACTTAAATATCAGAATAAAGGTAAAAGATGGGTCATGTGATGCGCAGGGAGTTGATAGTGTAGATCGATGGATTTTCTATAAAAGTCTATCGAAAAATAGACCTGGACTACTTGCATTTGATAGCGCTACCCTTTCTCCGTTTTCTAGTCTTGATACCATTGCCTTATCACCTCAAAACAATTGTTTCACCATAAAGCTTTTTGACCAAGATTCAAATTCTACTTTATATCCTGATATCGTTAGCCAACTTTTGCCTTTCGGATTTTCTTATTCTTTAATTGACTCTGTGAAGGTAAATACACTCAACTTGGGTGATACCGCTTCTGTAAGCTTTTGCCTTACAAATTTGAATTGGCCCTGTGGAGAAAGAATTTTTGCACTTGATCTCTTTACACGAGATAATGGTTGTTATAATAATTTAAGTGATACATTAAGAGTTTTTATTAGATCAGTCGAAGACTCTGGAGTACCACCAAGTGTAGGATTTCAATTCAATTCAACTTTTTATATTCAAAATAATGATACTATCTTTCTGGGCAATGACCGTTGTTTTGATTTAATTGTAGCAGATCCAGATACTTTGTCTCAAGTAGACGTAACCATTCAAGTTCTGTCGCCTAGTAGTCAAGCAAGCTCTTTGAGTTTTAGTGTACAACCCAATTCTGGCATATTTGGAGATACTATCTTTAACAATTTTTGCTTGCCTAAATGCACACCAGATGATTCAGTATTTACCATAAAATTAACAGCAGTAGACCCAAATTGTCCTGATATCAATAGAGACTCAATTACAGTTACTATTATCACAAGTAATATTTATACCAATCCTGCAATCCTTGCGTTTGATAGCACCACTCTTTCTCCGTTTTCTAGTCTTGATACCATTGCCTTATCCCCTCAAAACAATTGTTTCACCATAAAGCTTTTTGACCAAGATTCAAATTCTACTTTATATCCTGATATCGTTAGCCAACTTTTGCCTTTCGGATTTTCTTATTCTTTAATTGACTCTGTGAAGGTAAATACACTCAACTTGGGTGATACCGCTTCTGTAAGCTTTTGCCTTACAAATTTGAATTGGCCCTGTGGAGAAAGAATTTTTGCACTTGATCTCTTTACACGAGATAATGGTTGTTATAATAATTTAAGTGATACATTAAGAGTTTTTATTAGATCAGTCGAAGACTCTGGAGTACCACCAAGTGTAGGATTTCAATTCAATTCAACTTTTTATATTCAAAATAATGATACTATCTTTCTGGGCAATGACCGTTGTTTTGATTTAATTGTAGCAGATCCAGATACTTTGTCTCAAGTAGACGTAACCATTCAAGTTCTGTCGCCTAGTAGTCAAGCAAGCTCTTTGAGTTTTAGTGTACAACCCAATTCTGGCATATTTGGAGATACTATTTTTAATAATTTTTGTTTACCAAATTGTACCCCAGGGGATACAGTTTTTACTATAAAATTATTCGCTATAGACCCAAATTGTTCAGATATCAATAGAGATTCTATTACAGTCGTAATTATCACTGGCATCCCTTCCAACCAAAAACCAGAAATTTGGTATGATCGAAATCAGCAAACCCTTAATATATCTGACACCATCACAATTTTACCAAGTAATGGGATTGTCAATCTTTTTGCTGTCGATACTGATACTTTATCCTTAATCACAGCTCAATTTATCCCTCTTAATTTCTCGAATACCTTTTTGCAGTCCTTGGTAAATATAGGCTTCACCAATACATTCAATGATTCTGATACTGCCTCATTAAGCTTTATGTTAATGCCATGCATCCCAGGCAATGATAGTATTCTCAAAGTTCTAATGATCTACAGCGATACAGGTTGCCTTGGTAGTACGGATTCTGTTGTGTTGCACTTACGTTATCAAAGAAATTCTGAACCAGATCCCATTGTTTCAGGTCTTACTCCTAATCAACTATTCGTTGTTAATAAAGATGATAGCCTCTCAATCCCGTTTACAGTTCTGGTTGGTGATAGCACTACTCTTAGATTGTCTTTATCCTCTTCCATTAACAATCAAATAGGATTACTTCAATTTAGTTTTCAAGACTCTTTAAGCAATGGCTCCTTATCTACAGTGATAAATGCCCCCTTTTCATGTGAAGGTGTCAGTCTATCTCCATTAAACTTGTTTCTAATCATTGAGAATACAGGTTGCAATGTAAATTTGGATAGCATTCCATTTAGTGTCCAATACAATTATCCCAATATCGCTCCTGCACTATTTGTTAACGGAATACCAGCAAATACCAT
>DAINOB010000060.1:0-10530 GCA_036735585.1 Cytophagales bacterium
AGGAGCTTTTTACGCATAATAGAGTAATGAAAAATGTTTCACAGCTCACTGTGGATGTAGATTCCATGCGCAGAACAGCTAAGGATTTAGGTGAAGGAATTGTAAAACAAGCCGCTCCGTTTTATTTTTATCACTTTAAACCTTTAAAGTACAAGCCTGAAGTCCCCTACTTTGAAAGGTTTAGATCCACTTCATACATGCTTACCGATTATCAAGAATCTTATGTGACTCCGCCACGCAGCTTGGATTATTTTCAAAAAATTGATTTTAAACGCATTGCACAAAAGCATATCCCTGAAAACTTGAGTGGTGAATCGAAGACCAGTATTTTAGTAAAAGCTACCAACTCTGCGCGTAACGTGAGAGGATTCATTCAAGGCTACAAGGACAGGGTCAGTAATCTTGAGAAAGAGGCCAACTCCTTTGAGATTGAAAAATATAGAAAGTTCACTCAAGCCGTAGCCATATTTGTCATGTTTTTGATAGGAGCACCTTTGGGAGCAATTATTAAAAAAGGTGGTTTAGGTGTTCCTGTACTGATCTCAATTATTTTTTTCATCATTTTTTATGTCATCACGTTGTTGTCAGAGAAATATGCTAAAGAAGCCATTATTGATATGGAATTAGGCATGTGGGCGGCAAATTTGGTGCTTTTCCCTATTGGTTTGTTTTTCTTGCGCCAAGCCAAGAATGACTCACCACTCTTCGATCTTGACTTCTACCTTACTACCTATCAAGCATGGACCAAGCGCTTGGCAACGAAGTCAAATAAATAAAGAAACCTTATGGCAAATGCCAATTAAACACTACCTTTGCAGATTGAAAAGAAACAAGCGATAATAATGCACCTCACTAAAGAAGCAAAAGCAGAAATATTTGCCAAAAACAGCCCTCAGGGACTAGGTACCGATACAGGTTCAGCAGAAAGCCAGATAGCTTTGTTCACCGAAAGAATCAATCATCTTACAGAACACCTTCAAAGAAATAAGAAGGATTACTCTACAAGAATGGGCCTATTGAAACTGGTAGGAAAAAGAAGAAGATTACTTGATCACATGTACAAGACAGACATCGAAAGGTACAGAGCCGTGATCGCAAAATTAGACTTGAGAAAGTAACGTTCAAAGGAACTGAATATAGTTCCTTTAGCTTTTATTACGTGTTACCTTCCCTTCATCATTAATACAATACATCGTGAATATCATCAATCAAACCATTGATCTAGGTGATGGTCGTACCATTACCATTGAATCAGGAAAATTAGCAAAACAAGCCGATGGATCTGCGGTAGTAAGAATGGGTAACACCATGCTCCTTGCTACAGTAGTTGCTTCAAAAACCGCAAAAGAAGGGGTTGATTTTTTACCTCTTTCTGTAGACTACCAAGAAAAATTTGCCTCTGCTGGAAAAATCCCGGGTGGTTTTTTTAAGAGAGAAGGCAAATTATCCGATTATGAAGTATTGATCAGCCGCTTAGTTGATCGTGCGCTTAGGCCCATGTTCCCAGATGATTTTCATGCTGATGTACAAGTTAGCATTACCCTTATAAGTTCAGATAGTCAAATACTTCCTGATGCATTAGCTGCATTGGCTGCCGCTTCTGCATTGGCAGTGTCTGATATCCCATTCAATGGTCCAATTTCTGAAGTAAGAGTCGGTAAAATAGATGGACAATTAGTAGTAAATCCTACCATTGCACAGCTAGAGAAAGCAAGCCTTGAAATCATGGTAGCTGCCACTGCCGAATCTATTGTGATGGTAGAAGGAGAAATGTCAGAAGTTTCAGAAGAGGAAATGATCGAGGCCTTGATGGTTGCTCATGATGCTATTAAAGCCCACTGCATTGCTTTGAATGAGCTCACTGCAAAAGCTGGAAAAACTGAAAAAAGGGTTTACTCGCACGAAACCCATGATGAAGCATATAGAGAAAAGCTAACTACTGAGTTATATGATAAAATCTATGCAGTAGCGGCTGAGGCCAATCCTAATAAACAAGTGCGCAAAGAAAAGTTTGAAGCTATTGCAAAAGGGTATAAAGAGGCATTAGCAGAAGACCATACTGAGAATCTTAGCCTTTTCTCTACCTACTTCCACGATATGGAAAAGAAGGCTGCAAGAAGAGCTATTCTCGATGAGGGCAAACGTTTGGATGGAAGAAAGTTAGATGAAGTTAGGCCCATTTGGTGTGAAGTAGATTATTTGCCTTCTGCTCATGGATCAGCAGTATTTACAAGAGGCGAAACCCAATCACTTACTACAGTTACTTTAGGTACAAAGTTGGATGAGCAGCAGATAGATGGAGCGGTAATCTCAGGTTACAATAAATTCATATTGCATTACAATTTTCCAGGATTTTCCACCGGGGAGGTAAAACCCAATCGTGGACCAGGAAGACGAGAAGTGGGACATGGTAATCTGGCTTTAAGAGCCTTGAAAAAAGTATTGCCTACTGACGGATCAAATCCCTACACAATCAGAATTGTTTCTGACATTTTAGAGTCCAACGGTTCAAGCTCAATGGCTACGGTATGTGCAGGTAGCTTGGCATTAATGGATGCAGGAATTGGTATTAATTCACCCGTTTCAGGAATAGCAATGGGCTTGATATCAGATGAAGCCACAGGAAAATATGCAGTTTTATCAGATATTCTTGGAGATGAAGATCACTTGGGCGATATGGATTTTAAAGTGACTGGAACCACCAAGGGCATTACTGCATGCCAAATGGATATAAAGGTAAAAGGTCTTACCAATGAGATTTTGCTTAAAGCCCTGAATCAAGCCAAAAACGGGCGACTTCATATTTTGGGTGAAATGTCCAAGGTGTTAAGTGCTCCTAAGCCTGATCTTAAGCCTCATGCCCCTAGATCGGTGATCTTTAACATTGACAAAGAATTTATAGGTGCGGTAATCGGCCCAGGCGGAAAAGTAATCCAAGAAATTCAAAGAGTGACTGGCGCTACTATAGTGATAGAAGAAGTAGGTAGTGTAGGTGTAATCAATATCTTCTCTGCCAATGAAGAAGCTATGCAGGCGGCATTAAAATGGGTAAAAGGTATCGTGGCTATGCCTGAAGTAGGCGAAGTATACTCAGGGAAGGTAAAGTCAATCATGCCTTTTGGCGCGTTCGTAGAGTTCATGCCGGGTAAAGATGGATTGCTACATATTTCCGAAATTAAGTGGGAAAGACTAGAAACTATGGATGGTGTACTTGAAGTAGGAGAAGAGATACAGGTGAAACTTACCGAAATAGATAAAAAGACAGGCAAGTATAGATTGTCTAGAAAAGCACTAATTCCTAAACCGCAGGAAAACTCCATAAAGTAACCCAAGAAGGGTAAGAAACGTATTAGCAAGGTTGAATTTTTAAATCTTAAAATGGAATGAGACAGCTCAAGATAAGCAAACAGATCACGAATAGAGAAAGCCAATCCTTAGATAAGTATCTACAGGAGATTGGTAAGGTAGACCTACTCACTCCTGACGAAGAGGTAGAGTTGGCAAAAAGAATTAGAGAAGGGGATCAGTATGCACTTGAGAAGCTCACCAAAGCGAATTTAAGATTCGTAGTATCCGTAGCTAAGCAGTATCAAAACCAAGGCTTATCATTAGGTGATTTGATCAATGAAGGAAACCTTGGTTTGATCAAAGCTGCTCAAAGATTTGATGAAACCAGGGGTTTTAAATTTATCTCTTATGCAGTTTGGTGGATTAGACAGTCCATATTGCAGGCACTTGCAGAGCAATCTAGAATTGTGAGACTTCCTCTGAACAGGGTAGGGTCTCTAAATAAAATATCTAAAACATTTTCTGAATTAGAGCAGAAGTTTGAAAGAGAGCCTTCTCCAGAAGAACTAGCTGAAGTATTGGAAGTTTCTACCTCTGAAGTTGTAGATACGCTCAAGATTTCAGGAAGACATGTGTCTATGGATGCCCCATTTGTGCAAGGTGAAGAAAATAGCCTATTGGATGTTTTAGAAAATGATGGAGAAGATACTCCTGATTCTGGGTTGATGACTGACTCTCTTAGAAGAGAAGTACAACGTGCACTTTCCACGCTTACTCAAAGAGAAGCCGATGTAATCACTTTGTATTTTGGCTTGAATGGAGAGCATGCAATGACGCTAGAAGAAATTGGGGAGAAATTCAATTTAACCAGAGAACGCGTAAGACAAATCAAGGAAAAAGCCATCAGAAGATTAAGGCATACCTCACGAAGTAAAGCGCTTAAGCCTTATTTAGGCTAAAACGTATCACGACATTTATTCTAGATGTTGAAAATCAGAACGTATCTAGTTCTGAGTCAAGACTATATTGCATAACTATTCGGCATTCCTTTGAGAATTTACAGCCTTGTTGTATTAATTTTTTTGTTTTGCATCCTTAGATTCTCTTATGAAGCAAACGCTCAGAATACCAAAGAGAACAAGGGAGTTGAGAAAGTGATGCCATCTACACCAGGTGGTCTCCTTATCTCTGATTCTACTAAAAGAAAGTCTAAAACCCAATTAAAACCTTCCTCTGCCTCAGAATCTGAGCTTTTTGACCTGTTAGAAGACAATGATTACGAAGGTGAAGCAGGTTCATTTGATTTGGATAGAGCTAAAAGTATTGTAGATGAGGACTCCCTAAATCCAGACTATCAAAATGCGTCTATTGTTGAAGTCGCAGAAGAGGTGTTAATGGATTCTGTGTGGATAAGCATAGCAGAATATTACGCCATTTGGGACAGCAGAAGGGTGAATCCTTATCGAATAGATCCCACAAAGCGTGTAGATACCATAGGAATTCAATTATTCGACAACCAAACAAAATATATGGGCTGGGCAATGCCTGGTGAAAGCTTATATCCAACTTCGAGATTTGGCCCTAGAGGCATTAGGTATCACTATGGCATTGACCTAAGGGTAAAAGTAGGAGACAGCATTCGAGCAGCCTTTGGAGGAATTGTGCGAATGGCCAATTTTGATAAGAGAGGGTACGGAAAGTATGTTTTGGTCAGGCACTACAACGGATTAGAGACACTCTATGCGCATTTAAGTAATCAGCAAGTAAAAGTAGGGCAGTATGTAGACGCAGGAGATGTGATTGGGCTAGGAGGGAATACAGGTAGAAGTACCGGTCCCCATTTGCATTTTGAAGTTAGGTATGAAGGCAATCCTTTGAATCCTGAATATTTTTATGATTTTGAACGGGGAGCTATCATCAAAGACTTTTTTCATATCACACCTGCCCACTATGAGTATTTGCGTGAAATGCGCAAAGCAGTCTATCATAAAATAAGGCCTGGTGACACACTTAGCGGGATAGCCAGAAGGTATGGCGTGAAAATGTCCTCCATAGCAAGATTGAACCGCATAAGTACCAAGACTGTGCTTAGAGTAGGTAGAAGATTAAGGATAAGATAGCCATGATGAAAGCTGATATTTTGGTTTTTGCTGCACATCCCGATGATGCAGAACTGGCCTGTGGTGGCACACTTATTCGCCATCTTAGATTAGGGTATACGGTGGGTATAGTAGATCTTACTCGAGGTGAAATGGGCACTCGTGGAAGTATAGAATTGAGAGCTCAAGAATCTGAAAAAGCATCAAGGATCATGGGTTTGTCATTCAGAGAAAATCTTGGATTACCAGATGTATATCAGGCTCTTGACGATAGCAGCGTTTTGGAAATGGTTTGGGCCATTAGAAAATACCGACCCTCGCTTATTCTGGCCAATGCCATCAAGGACAGGCACCCTGATCATGGCAGAGGGGCTAGCTTAGCCGAAAAAGCATGGTTCTGGTCTGGACTGAAAAAGATAGAAGATAAGGATGCTCAAGAACCTTGGAGGTCAGGAAGATTGATGCATTATATTCAAGATCGATACATCTCACCAGACTTGGTTGTAGATATCTCTCAGGAGTGGGATACCAAAATGCAGGCTATTAAAGCCTTTTCAAGTCAGTTTTACAATCCGGATAGTAAAGAACCTGAAACATACATTTCAAAGCCCGAATTCTTGAGATTTTTAGAAAGTCGTGCATTAGAAATGGGTAGGATGATCGGTACTTTATATGGTGAAGGATTTGTGTTGCATACTCCTCCTGGGGTAGGCGATCTGATGGATATTATTTAAGCTCCTTAAGGCGCTAACCGATAGATATTCCACTGAGATTCTTCTAAACTGTACACAAGTCTGTCATGCAGGCGGCTTGGTCTTCCTTGCCAAAATTCGAACTTACTAGGATATACATCAAATCCTCCCCAGAAGGATGGTCTATGCACTTCTTTATCATCGAAAAGGGATTGAGTATTTTTCCAAAGTAAATCGAGTTCATCTCTGTTTTCAATCTTGCTACTCTGTGGAGAAGCCCATGCCCCAATTCTGCTTTCCCTTGGCCTGCTTAGAAAGTAGGCATCGGAATCAGCTTCATTGCTATGTTTTATACTACCTTCTATTCTTACTTGCCTTTCAAGCTCAGCCCAAAAGAAATTCAAGGCTACTTTGGGATTGGCCTCCATGTCTTTGGATTTTTGGCTACCATAGTTGGTAAAGAAACCGAGCTTTTCAGTAGTCAATGCGCGGAGCAATACAATTCTCGAGCTGGGCTGTCCCTCTGAATTCACAGTGCTTAGGCACATGGCATGCGGTTCTGTGACTTTAGCTTTGATAGCTTCGGTCATCCATTTTTCTAACTGCGCAAATGGCGAAGGCAGTAGATCTGCCACATCCAAAGTGTGTGCGCTATATTCTGTTCTTAATGATTTGATTGAATCCATAATTGATTGACAAGCGAGTATTAAGCAATTACTAAAAAATGAATGAATGTGTTTGCAACTTTTTGTCTGTAGATTTTTATTATTGCCTTATGATGTCTTTGCCATACGATTCCATCGCCCCGGGTATGCTCTTAGTGTCCGACCCTTTTCTGCAAGATAACCATTTTGAGAGGTCTGTTATCTTGGTATGTGATCATAATGAAGAAGGGACGTTTGGCTTTTGTATTAATAAAAAATCAGAGTACAGTCTTGGAGATTTGCTCGATGAGTCCTCTGAGGTAGAGATACCTGTTTATTTAGGAGGCCCTGTAGAGCAAAACACTTTGCACTTTATTCATCATGCAGGTGAGGCCATCGAAAATGCCATTGCTTTGGGCAACGGAATTTTCTGGGGTGGAGATTTTGAGCAAGTCAAATTAAGAATTGCCTCGGGTATTGATCAAGCTGAAGATTATAAGTTTTTTCTAGGGTACTCTGGCTGGGGACCAAGTCAATTGAAAAATGAAATCGAATCAGATACATGGCTTATATTTGAAGCAAAAAACGAATGGGTTTTTCAAACTGAAGCTGATAGTATCTGGAAAACCATATTAATACAACAAGGGGGTATTTTTGCTCAAATGGCAAATTATCCTAAAGACCCTCGATTGAACTAGTACTGAAACTGCCTCCATTGCGCCAAAATCATGAGCCACGAAGAATTGAATCAACATCCTGAACAAGAAAAGCAAGCGTTAACACCCCTAAACGTAACGCATTCCGAGGATCCTACTATATCCGACAGTGGAGATCCCGCCAATCAAGAACAGGATGTTGCCCCATTATCTGATCCATCTACAGATACTTCCATAGAAGTGCATGATGAGGTTGCCTCTGAGAAAAAAACTGAAGAATCGAGTGCTGATCAAATAGATGAATTGGAAAGTCTTGCTTCTGATCATGAAGAGCAGATGGATGCCCAAGACGATGAGCATGTAGAAATTGATGCACTGGATAAGCAGGAAACCACGAATAAACTGAAAGAAATCATCCGTAATCAGGATGTAAAAAGGTTTAGAGTGGTGCAAAAATTAAAAGTACATTATGATTCATTGCTAAAAACTGAGGAAGAAGAAGCCAAAAGGCGGTTCTTGGAAGAAGGGAATAATCCAGATGACTTTGAATACAAACAAGGCCAGGATGTAGCCAACTTGAACAATCTGATTTCGGTATACTTAAAATCAGTAAGACAAAAATTTCAAGATGAGGAAGAAAACAGGCGTGCCAATCTTATCAAGAAAAATGCCCTGCTTGCCAATCTTAGAGATCTATGTGACGAAGCAGAAAGTCCCGATAGTTTTCAAAAACTCAAAGAAATCCAATCACATTGGAAAAGTGTAGGACCTGTCCCTAACAAGGATAGCTCGGAAGTTAACCGCAGTTATTCAGCACTTCTTGACATTTTCTACAACAATAGAAAGCTCTATATAGAACTGATAGAACTGGACAGGAAAAGAAATCTTGAGCAGAAAGAACATTTAATCGAACGGGTAGAAAAGCTAGCTGAGCAGCCTTTCCATAATAAATTACTTGCTGAATTAAATTCAATCCATGAAGAATTCCGCAGTATAGGACCTGTTTCGAAAGAGCACCAAGAAAGTATTTGGGAAAAATTCAAAACTGCTTCCGACAAAGTATATGAGTCAAGAAAACAACACTTAAATGAGCTGCAATCACAGTGGGAGCTTAATTTTCAGGCAAAGAATCAGATACTTCAAGAGTTAATAAAGATTTCAACAGAAACTAAAGCTGAGAATGTAAAAGCATGGCAGGCCTTAACCGATGAAGTTCAAAAACTTTCAGAGCAATGGAAGAAAGCAGGTCGAGTTCCAAATGAGCGCATTTCAGAGGTTAACAAGCCATTTTGGAATGCATACAAACAGTTTTTCCAAAATAAGTCTGCTTTTTTCAAAGAGCTCGATAAAACTAGGCAATTGCATGTAGCGGCTAAGTTGAAATTAATTGAGCAGGCAGAAGCGCTGTTTAATGATGATTGGGAAAAGAATATTGACCAAATCAAAACTCTGCAATTGGAATGGAAGAATACCGGAACGGTATCAAAAGTGCAGCAAGAAAAGCTCTTTGCTAGATTCAAAGCCGCGTGTGATAAATTTTTCAGCAAAAAGAGAGAACACTTTAAGGCAAGAGAAGAGGATGAGATTAAAAATCTTCAACTAAAGGAATCTCTTTGCGAAGAATTGGAACAAGTGGATGCCAATAGAGAAGATGTAAAAGCCTATTTGAGTGAGGTGAGGAGCAAATGGTCTGAAATAGGATTTGTGCCTTTAAAGGACAAGGAAAAAGTATCTAAGCGCTATAAGAAAGCAATTGACCACATCATTGAAAGTTCTCCAGCCTTCAAAGGAGAAGATGGGGAATTGCGAAAATTTGAAATGGAATTGGCTAACATGAATGACAATGCAGAGGCCGCAAAACTCATTCAGCAAAAAGAATTCACCATCAGAAAAAGAATTTCTCAGATGGAGAGTGAAAAGCAGAATATCGAAAACAATATGATGATGTTTGGTAAGTCCAACAAGGCCAATGCATTACTACAGCAGTATGAGCACGAAGTAGAGCGATATAAAAAGCAAATAGATAAGGCCAAAGATCAGCTGAAAAAGATAAAAGCGCTGGGCAGTCAAAAATAATTTTGGAGCACTCATTTCAAACACTATTTTTGCACTCCAATTTGATAAGTGCTATCATATTGGTTATTCAATTCAATGCCTCCTTAGCTCAGCTGGTAGAGCAACTGACTTGTAATCAGTAGGTCGCTGGTTCGATCCCGGCAGGAGGCTCTTGAAAATCAAGGAGTTACGAGAAATCGTAACTCCTTTTCGTTTTCTTATGCATACAGTATACATACTTACATGTATATTCTTTGGCTGGTCTTCCCATGATAAGCTAGTTTGTAAAATTGAAGATATAGAGAAATATATTTTCGACCTGGACATTGTTGTTCTTGTGAAATAGTCACTTAGTTATAAGGTAACAATAAGAAAAACAGGCATTTTTTAATAGACTGCGCCCTTGTTTGTGTAGGCATGGGCCCTAGTGCATGCCAACTTCTTTTCACCTCAACTTCACAATGGTTACCCCATCGCCACCTCTATCCGCATGTTCATCTTCCATGCTGAGTACCTCTTTGTAGCCTTTCAATTGCTGCCTGATTATTTTTCTAAGTACTCCATCTCCTTTGCCGTGCACAAATGCCAACTCATACTGATTCAGCAATAGTGCCTGATCCATTACCTTATGTACTTCTCTGAATACTTCCTCCCCACGCATGCCACGCACATCAACCTTGTAGGTGAAATCTTCCAGCTTTTTAATGATGTCGATACTGCTGGAGTTTCCTTTCTGACGCAGTCCTGTAGCTTCTGCGAATTCTTTTTTGGTTACTGGCACTAGTCGATTGATTTTCACCCGGGATTTAATCTGGCCCATGCTGATCTCTGCTGTATCTCCAGCAATGCCTTCTACTTTCGCATAGGTTTCATTGTCTTTGAGCTTTACATAAGCCCCTGTCAAGATGTTTGTAGGTATAGGTTCTTCCTTTTCAATCACCTTTAGTGGCTTTTCATCCTCTACTGTCGTATTTAATGCCGAAAGTGTCTGATCCAATTCCTCTCTTAGTACTTTGGTTTTACTTTTATCCGCTTGAGATTCCTTGATCATACGGATGGTGTATTCTATCTTTTTGTTGGTTTCTTTGATTAGTTC
>DAINOB010000061.1:0-10519 GCA_036735585.1 Cytophagales bacterium
CACCATTTGCTAATATGCTGATCTTCTTATCTGCTTGTACGAAATCAGTTAATGAGTCTATATATAAATATTTAATAGATTGAAATAGTTTGGATAATAAATTAGACTCAATTGGCTTCTGTTGGGTGATCTTTTCCATGTGCTTTGTGCTTTCAGCCGCTAAAGTATGCAATCGTAGCAGACAGATAAAAACTCTACTTACAAAAGAACCAATACCATTAAATATCTGCCCACAGTTCGCCATTCTGATCGATCACTTTATATACTTTCAGAGCTCTGCACCTCTTCCGTGATTCATCTCCTGAAAATAAATCGAAACTAAAAGCATGCATAGGACAGACCAACTCATGAAGATCATTAATATGCGCTGAGGCCAAATTGGCGCCTGCATGTGGGCATTCTGGCTGTGTAAGAAACCAATGAGTATCTGACCTAATGAGCACATAACCGACACCATCTACGTGAATTCCCTTGGCCTCATACCTTCTGAACTGAGATTTGATTTGCGCTGTTGATTCGAAAAGTCTTACCATGTGATTTACATATGAATCTTACAACCTTAAGCCTTAAAGTTCGTTTTATTTTCTCTATGCTTCATCCTTCAGTTGAATTAAAAACACCTACATTTGCAATACATGAAATCATATTTAAGCTCCAAAAACAACACCTTACCTTATTATAGGTTTGCTATAGTTGCTTTGAGTGTTTGGAGCATGGGATACATGTTATTGATCCAACAAAGAGTGGGAGCTCAAATGTTGTTGTCACCTATTTCCTTCAAAACTATAGATATTATTCTTCCTGAATCAGATGAAAAAAGCCAAAATGATCTTTTGGTGGAGTTCAGCAAGGTAAAAGATATTGAAGGTATCGAGATCATACTGACTGACGATAATGGAGTGGCTGTTGATTCTAAACCAGTTGATAAATCAGGGAAGGTCTTGTTCAAAAAACTTGATAGTAGTAAATCTTATGCACTGATAGCTTCCGAAAGTGTCTATTTAGAGAAATTAGATCACCAATGGCTTTTATCTATTTCTTCAGGAAACCGACAAGTGAGCAACGAAGACCAAGATATGTCTACAATTATTAAAGTTATAAATATGCAAACAGGCAGGGTTATGGCCGGGATACCTCTTGTCTCGAATTCTTCAACCGACCATACTAAATTAAACATCAAATACACTGACCTAAATGGACAAGCTGTATTTGAGAGATTAAATACGAGTAGGGATTTTAAAGTAACAGTAGAGTCCAATATAAATGATGAGCTTTCGATAATCTATCTAAATGATAGAAAAATCACTCCGATAAAGAGGATTACGGCTATATAGATCTCAAAGAATTACATCAATCAAGTATCACCAGCAGTCTCAGCAACCTGAACCTTAGGCGAATATTCGAAGAGTTTTCTCTCCTTAATCATCTTAGCCACCTTTGAAGGCACCATAACTTCCCATCCCTCTTGAGATTCTTTTATCATCTTGAGAACATTATCAGAGATAATATTCATGACATCTTCCCTTGCATTTAGGATAGGTACTACTTTCTCATTGAGGCGCATGTAATCAAAAAGTGGCCTTAAGTTTTCCTGGATAGTTACATTTTGGCAGTTGGTAATTTCTTTTGTTTCAATATCCATGGCTGGATAAACATAAAATATCGTGTTACGTCCAAATAAATTTCCAAAAGCTTCAAGAACTCCGCCCTTTAGATTTTGATAGTAGCTTTCTGTAAAGATGGAAATCAGGTTATTTATACCCAAAATGATTCCGATTCTCTTTCTTCTTGTAAATGAAGTTAAATAGTCTACCAATTTGTAGTACTCATAATAATTCGAAATCATCACATTTTGCCCCATAGAGCAAAGAATATCTACACGATTTAAAAAATCGAGGTCGTTGATCTCATCATTGTCCGACTTTAAATCCTGAAGGGTAAGCTCTACAAGAATAGATATGTCTCGCTTATCTACATCCGGCAATTGCTTGAACTGGCGAAATCCTTTAATGATCATATCTACGTTCACTAGAGTAACAGGCCTAAATCGTCCTCTGATTACCAAAATATTTTTTTTGTATAATGCTTCAGATGGTTGCATTACGTTGCCATCCGCACCAAACATAGCAGCCTTGGTCAAGCCATTTTTAACTAATTTCAGAGACAACAGACGATTGTCAACGTGGGTGAAATCGGGACCTTCTAACCGCAACATGTCAATTTCCACAGCTCCTGGCATGAGATTATCTACCAATGAAACCATCATATTTTCAGGAACATGGTAATAAGTAAAGCAAGCATAGATAAGATTTACACCTAAAATGCCTATGGCCTCTTGTTGCCTGAAATTGTCACCATCATTTAAGTTGACATGAATTATACATTGATTCCATCCTCCACTGGATGTTAATTGAAACCTAATACCAAGCCACCCATGCCCTTTATTGGTTCTTTGAAAATTTAGAGCTTCTATGGTGTTTGCAAATGCAAAAAACTTGGAATTCCCAGCCCGATGAATCAATCGCTCTTCTAGCAACCCATACTCATGATCGAGCATTTTAATAAGCCTTGGCTCACATACATAGCGCTCACTCTTTCCATAAATAGCATCGCTGAATGACATATCGTAAGCCGACATTGTTTTGGCGATGGTACCTGAGGCACCTCCAGCTTTAAAAAAATTTGCTGCTACTTCTTGACCCGCGCCTATTTCAGCAAAAGATCCATAAATAGATCTGTCAAGATTGATGGACAATGCTTTTTCTTTGGTACTAAGTATGCGATCGGAACTCATGAGGTTTTTAATGCTAGTAAGTTGTTCGAGGGGCAATTATTGTGCAATTAACGTAAACAAGGCTATTTAGTTGATCATATAAAGCATAAACTGAATAGATTCGACAGCCATTGATTACTTTTGAAGCTCAAATGGGCAGCAGCCTGCTAAGAACCTCCTACTTAATTCATGAATTCAGGTTTCAAAAGAACTACCATCACAGCCGCACTACCTTATGCTAATGGCCCATTACACATTGGCCATATGGCAGGTTGTTACATTCCTGCAGACATATATGCTCGTTTTTTGCGTTTGAAGGGTGAAGAAGTTCTATTTGTTTGTGGTTCTGATGAACATGGTGTAGCCATTACGATCAAAGCACACAAAGAAAATCGTAGTCCTCAGGCCGTAGTGGATCAATACCATGAATTGATGAAGGATAGCTTCCTAGATTTTGGTATTTCATTTGACCATTATTCTCGGACCAGCAGTGCAATTCATCATGCCACCGCATCTGAATTTTTTCTTAATATCTATCAAAAGGGCGGTGAACTAGTAGCAAAAGAAACCGATCAATACTTTGATATACAAGCAGAACAGTTTCTTGCGGATCGATACATTGAAGGTACCTGTCCTGTTTGCAGTTTTGCACATGCGTACGGAGATCAATGTGAAAACTGTGGAAGCACCTTGAGTCCCTCTGAACTTTTAAATCCAGTTTCTAAACTAACAGGAACAAAACCTGAACTGAGAAAAACTACTCATTGGTTCCTTGCGCTCGACCATCATACTGAATGGCTCAAAGAGTACATTCTGCAAACCCATAAAAATGACTGGAAAACTAATGTGTTAGGGCAATGCCGATCATGGCTTGAGCATGGAGATGGGCTTAAGCCAAGATCTATGACTCGAGATATGGAATGGGGTGTAAAAGTACCTTCAGTAGTTCCAAATAGTGAAGGGAAAGTGCTGTATGTGTGGTTTGATGCACCCATAGGTTATATTTCTGCTACCAAAGAATGGGCATTGGCAAATGGAAAAAACTGGGAAACCTACTGGAAAGACGAGGATACCAGACTAATCCACTTTATTGGGAAGGACAATATTGTATTTCACTGTATTGTTTTTCCCGCTATACTCAAATCACACGGTGGTTTTATACTACCTGATAATGTACCCGCAAATGAGTTTCTAAATCTAGAAGGTAGAAAAATCTCCACTTCGAGAGGTTGGGCGGTATGGTTGCATGAATACTTGTTGGATTTTCCTGAAATGCAAGATGTATTGAGGTATGTGCTCACCGCCAATGCTCCCGAAACAAAGGACAATGACTTTACATGGAAAGAATTTCAAACTAGAAATAACAGTGAGTTGGTTTCCATTTTTGGAAATTTCGTGAATAGAGTTTTGGTGCTAAGTGAGAAGTACTTCAATGGGCAGGTGTTTCCCGAATACAAACTATTGGCGGCTAAGGAATATGATGTTGCTATGTTGTATGAAAGTCTCAATGCTTCATTAATCATTTTAGAGGACCACCTTCGAAAATTTAGATTTAGAGATGCGCTCGCAGAATGGATGAACTTAGCCAGAGCAGGTAATAAATATCTAACTGAGATGGAGCCTTGGAAGAAGTACTCCAAAGACAGCGATAATCATGAGGTGGCTGGTGTGCTTTGTGTCTGCTTAGAAATAGCTGCATTGTTGGCTTCTTATGCCAGACCTTTTATGCCAAGTTCTGCTGAAAAACTTCATATATTACTTAATGCAGATCAATGGATAGAACAATTGTCCATGGAGGTATCTCCCTTTAGCGCTGGACACAAAACGCTGAAACCTGAATTGCTTTTCAGGAAAATAGAAGACCAAGAAATAGACTATCAATTAGAAAAGCTCAAATCCATGAATACTGAAAACCAAAACCAAGAAGCTCCTTCAGCGCCAATTGAAGAGCCCATCAAAGAAGTCAGTTATGATCAATTTGCTGCTCTAAACCTTAAAGTTGCTACTATACTTGCAGCAGAACAAGTGCCTCAAACAGATAAACTAATCAAAATAACCTTGGATGCTGGCGAAGCAGAACCCAGAATTGTGGTCAGCGGAATTGCCCAGTCTTATACTCCTGAAGTCATAATAGGTAAGCAAGTGATGTTGTTGGCAAATCTGGCTCCTAGAAAGATAAAAGGTATTGTATCGCATGGTATGTTATTGCTTGCAGAAGATAAAGACGGTAAGCTTTGTTTTATGACCCCAGAAAGAATGGTATCTAATGGTAGTAAAATCGCATAAGGACGAAGGATGTATAAAAATCTACCTGTAATTCAGTATGGGCATTAGAGCATCACTGGCTAAACCTTTGGCAAGCTTTATTTGGAAAAAACACCAAGCTTGGGTGGAAAATCCTGCTGCCTTTCAGAAAAAGTGGTTGCTGTACTTGGTAAAAAAAGCTTCAAAAACCAGATTTGGCAAAGATCATGGATTTGAAGAAATCCGCACATACAGCGATTTCAAAAAGCAGATACCCATTCGAGACTATGAGCAGTTGAGTGGGTATATCACTGATATTCAATCTGGGACTAAAGATGTATTGTGGCCAGGATTGCCCACCTATTTTGCAAAAACTTCAGGCACCACTTCAGGCACCAAATATATTCCCATAACCAAAGAAAGTATGCCTTTTCACATCAATAGTGCACGCGATGCCTTACTTTCTTATGTGAATGTCACTGGCAATTCCTCTTTTTTAGATGGTAAGCTCATGTTTTTGTCTGGTAGTCCTTCTTTGGATCAAGTCAACGGCATACTGACAGGCAGACTATCAGGAATTGTGAACCACCATGTCCCAGGTTACTTGAAATCCAACCAAATGCCGGACTATGCTACCAACTGCATTGAAGATTGGGAAGAGAAATTGGGGAAAATAGTTTCCCAAACGCTCAAAGAAAATATGACGCTGATTTCAGGAATACCCCCTTGGGTTCAGATGTACTTTGACAAGATCATTGCACTTACAGGAAAGCCTGTCGGAGAAGTATTTCCCAATTTTGGCATGTTCGTGTATGGCGGGGTAAACTTTGAACCCTATCGACTGCGATTTTTGGAGAGTGTAGGTAGAAAATTGCCTTCGATAGAAACCTATCCTGCATCCGAGGGCTTTATTGCTTTCCAAAATGACCCCTCTGATTCATCGCTTTTGTTGCTTGCCAATTCAGGAATCTATTTTGAGTTTATCCCAGCCGATCAATATTTTGAACCTAATCCTCCAAGACTTTCATTGGAAGAAGTAAAAACTGGTGTAAACTATGCCGTAATCCTACACACCAATGCAGGTTTGTGGGGCTATTCCATAGGTGATATGGTGAAGTTTACCCAACTTAATCCACATAAACTCTTGGTTACCGGCAGGATAAAACATTTCATTTCTGCCTTTGGAGAGCATGTGATTGGTGAAGAAGTGGAAAATGCCATGAAGCGTACCTGCGAAATGTTTCCCGAGGTAGTAGTAACTGAATTCACAGTGGCTCCAAATGTAAATCCGTCTCAAGGATTGTCACACCACCAATGGTGTGTAGAGTTTGCTCATCCGCCTACAGATCTAGCAGGCTTCACTGCCCAATTGGATCTGCATCTTTGTTCCTTAAACAGCTACTATCTGGATTTGATCAAGGGCAACATTTTAGCTCCTCTACAAGTTATTCCACTTTCACAAGGTACTTTTATTCAATACATGAAGAGTAAAGGAAAATTAGGCGGGCAAAATAAAGTGCCAAGACTATCGAATGACAGAGTCCTAGCTGATGCATTACTTGAGATTAATCTTTAACCCACTCAACCTTGAGCAATCAGCGTAAAAAGAAAATTGCCATTCTTGGATCTACAGGATCTATTGGTACTCAGGCACTTGAGGTGATAGCCGCTGCTCCCGATTTGTTTGAGGTAGAAATACTAACTGCTCAGAACAATGCGGAACTTCTTATAGCACAATCCAATGCCTTTAGGCCTGCTACCGTAGTTATTGGCAATGAAAGCCTGTATGACAAAGTGCAATCCGCGCTTGATCCATTGGGCATCAAAGTATTTGCGGGTCATCGGTCCATCGTCTCACTCATGGCACAGTCCCAACTCGATGTAGTGCTTACTGCTATGGTGGGATATTCTGGTTTACTTCCCACGCTAGAAGCTGTAAAAGCAGGCCACGCTATAGCACTCGCCAATAAAGAGACACTTGTAGTAGCAGGAGAGCTTGTGACATCACTGGCTCGGCAAAATGGAGTCAATATTTACCCGGTTGATTCGGAACATTCGGCTATTTTTCAGTGCTTGGTTGGTGAATGGCACAATCCAATCGAAAAATTGATTCTTACAGCCAGCGGTGGGCCATTTAGAGGCTGGGATCAATCTGCTTTGTTTGAAGTATCCAAAGCGCAAGCCTTAAAACATCCAAATTGGACCATGGGAGCCAAAATCACCATAGATTCTGCTTCGCTGATGAACAAAGGGCTGGAAGTAATAGAAGCAAAATGGTTGTTTGGAGTTCCTGCTGATCAAATAGAGGTCATTGTTCATCCTCAATCCATCATTCACAGCATGGTTCAATTCAAGGATGGATCTATAAAGGCACAAATGGGAGTACCTGATATGAAATTGCCCATTCAATATGCCTTAGGGTATCCAGAAAGAATTACCAATGATTTTCCTAGGTTTGATTTTGCAAAATACCCCAATCTTACTTTTGAAAAGCCTGACACAAAGACATTCCGCAATCTCGAATTGGCCTATCATGCCTTAGAAAAGGCCGGCAACATGCCATGTATTCTCAATGCTGCCAACGAAATAGCAGTGGAATACTTTTTGAACGATCAGATTGGATTTTTGGAAATGTCTGATGTCATTGAGGCATGTATGGCAAAAGTAGGATTTGAACCTGAGCCAGATTTACAAGTGTATATCGATACCGATCAAGCCGCTAGAACAAAAACAATCGAATTAATTAAAAACAGAGCATAATAATGGAAGGATTAATCATGGCCGGTCAACTGATTTTGGCCATATCTATATTGGTAGGTGTTCACGAATTGGGCCATTTACTTACCGCCAAAATGTTTGGAATGAAGGCTGAGAAATTTTTCATCGGATTTCCTCCAAAAATTTTCAGTGTGAAGTGGGGAGAAACTGAGTACGGTCTAGGAGCGATTCCATTGGGTGGTTTTGTGAAAATTGCCGGAATGGTGGATGAAAGTTTGGATACCAAGAAATTAGGCGACACCCCAGAACCTTGGGAATTCAGAGCAAAGCCAGCATGGCAAAGATTGATCGTGATGCTGGGAGGTATTATTGTCAATGTAATTACAGGTATTCTGATATTCATTGCTCTAACCTATAAAACGGGTGAAACTTACTTACCAGCCTCTGAAGTAAACCTTCATGGAATTGTGGCTTACGAGCTGGGTGAGAAAATAGGTCTTAAGACAGGGGATAAGGTGGTGGATATATCTGGAAAACCCTTTACCCGAGATGCAGAGCTTTTCTCAACTGACCTTATTTTAGGTGACAATGCTTACATCACTGTTGAGAGAAACGGAGAAATGAACAAAATCACCATCCCTTCCGATTTGGCTGACCAGTTAAGTGGAAGAGGTGCAATGAATCGTTTTATTGGCATAGCTCAGCCATTTTCGGTAGGAAATGTAAACCCTGGAAGTCCTGCTGCAAAGGCGGGCTTAGAAAAAGGTGATAAAATTATGGCTGTGGATGGAGTTTCTTCATCCCTTTTTCATGAATTGCAGCAGCAGCTCAATGATAAAAGTGGTCAAACCGTTGTATTGTCGATAGAGCGCGAAAACAAAGTTCAAGAGCTATCTGCTTCGATTGGAGAGGATGGTAAGCTAGGATTCTACCCTGAAATACTTCTGAAGTTTGAGCACAGTGAGTACAGTTTAGGTCAGGCCATGCTCATAGGTACTTCTAAATCATTTACTATCATTTTTGATCAGCTTAGAGCTTTTGGTAAAATGTTCAAAGGCGATATATCGGTTCAAAAGTCTTTGAGTGGTCCAATAGGTATAGCGCAAGTTTTTGGTGGTAGCTGGAGTTGGATGAACTTTTGGGCAATAACCGGACTACTATCCATGGTATTGGCCTTTATGAATCTTTTACCGATTCCGGCATTGGATGGTGGGCATGTGGTGTTTATCCTATTTGAGATGATCAGCGGTCAAAAGCCTTCAGAGAAATTTCTTGAATATTCCCAGCGCATTGGCATGGTAATATTACTTGGCCTCATGGTTTTCGCTTTCTACAATGATATCGCAAGGTTGTTTTCTTAATTTTTGAAAACTGCAATTTATTGGCTAATTGTGGGTAATTGATCAACGAAAGGTCTGCTGAAAACAGCTACTTTGGGGATAAATCCTCGCAAAACAATCATGAAAGTATATTTAGGCATCATGGTACTGTGCCTGTTTCTTTATCAAGAGACAAAGTCACAGAATCAATCAATTATTCCCTATAAACGCCACGAAGTACAGCCAGGAGAAACACTGTATGGCATCGCCAAAAATTATAGCATTACGGTTGAAGAGCTCAGAAAGGTCAATGATGGTCTTACCAGCGACATCCAACCCGGGCAAGCAATCCTTATCCCTGTTCAGCACAAGCAAGAAACAGAAGGGAAGAAAGCAAAACTCCATACCGTTCAAAAGGGGGACACCTTTTATGCACTTTCGCGCAAGTATGGTGTGAGTGTATCAGATCTTCAGCGCTGGAATGCAGACGGATTGCGGCAAGGGGAAGAAGCCATTGTAGGATACAATCTATCAAAAGACATAGAAAGTGAAAATTCTGAAAGTCTGGTTCAGCTCATGCCTGAAGCAAAACCGAAAAAAAAGGAAGAAATTCAAGAGCCAACCTATAATACTAAAAATGCCAAACCAGATGGTCCAGTTTTACCAAACGACACAGGTCTGCCTAGGGTGTTGGTAGTGCCCTATGACCCTTACTTGTACTTCAGCGATGCAGATGAGGAAATTGCTAAAGCTTCAAAAATGTCTGCTTCACAAATCAGATATGTATTTAGAAAGCGATTAAATATTCTATTAGAACCGAGTGGCTATGATGCACTGCATCTTATAGGAGGCAAAGTAAAAGATTCCATCACAGAGCTGAATAAGATTTACACTTCACTGAGCTATCAAGTGATGGAGCCCAATCAGCTCTATCCAGTGCAGGAAGAAGGTACAGAAAGCGTTCAAACCAATGTTGCATCAAACCCTGTTAAAGAGTTTATGAATAAAAATATAAGTCCTTCAAAAGGCCAAACATTAGCAAAAGAGGACACTCGCTATGTAGGTGCTCAGGTGAAAGACACGACCTTGTTTGATTATTTTCACAAGAAATATGAGGTAGATTATTTTGTCTTTGTCAATCAGTTTGAAGTGAAAACCAATTATGAAAATTGTCTCGACCGTGCCCAGCAGGACTATGAGAGAAGCTTTATTGCCCACTACACCATCTATGAAAAATCAGGGAAGCGACTATCAGGTGATAGAATCAAGGTGAAATACAATTCAAATTCTAATCAGATCTACAAGATACTGGAAGACAATATGCCTACAATCAGCAAAAAGATTTTGGCCCAACTGCCAAAGCCAGAATAGGTATTTGATCCTGATCTTCTCAATGTAGCTTTCAGATTCAATCCATTACTTAGGTATATGCAGATATTGCTGTTTTTATTGTTGAATCTTTGGG
>DAINOB010000062.1:0-10510 GCA_036735585.1 Cytophagales bacterium
GCTGCTTTAGAGCTTCCTGTTCAAACTTTAATTTCTCTAAAGTGGTAGAAAAGATATCACTTAGAATTCTGATGGTTTGTTTTTGAGTTTCAGACCATTTTTTGCCTTCAATCTCTAATAAAAGATGTGCGCCCACAACGATTCCCTTATTCTTCACTGTCAAAACCATACCACCTGAATTGATATTAAAGGGTGTTTCTTTTGGATGGGAGTGATAGAAATCAAGCAGGTAATCGACCACTTGGTCAAACTCTTTATAATCTGATTTTTGTATTTCTTCTTTTACTTTACCAATGTCGAATATTTCCTTTTGGTTGTATCTAATGCTGAATAAATTCGAAGATTGTTCTTTGTCCCAGAAAATTTGTGTATTTGATCTACCAGAACTACCCCATAATAACAATGCTGTACTATCAAGGATACCCTCCGTCTTTAGGTCTGATATAATATCTGCGAAGATAGATTCAAAGTTCTCCAGATTGATGCCGATAAGCTTAGCTGAAACTCTTGAAATTATTTTTTCCTGCTGAAGGATGTCTTTTAGTTGATTTTCAGAGGCCTGAACACTTTCAAAATTATATGCAAATCCTATGAATGCTTTAATCTTACCGTCCTCAGTATATTCATAAGGGCGTTCTTTTAGCATAATCCATTCCCTGTGATTCGACTTTAATGGCCCCATTTTTAACTTGTATTCTGATCCATATTTCTCATTTCCTGCGTATTTGTTCCTATTTTGGATTAGCAATTTTTTGTCTTCTTTATCAATGAGATCCTCAAATGAATGATGCTCTAACTTTAATGTAGCATTGAACAACGAATCCAAGGACTTGCTTAAATATACAGTAGACTTGGAATGGAGATCATAGATGTAAATAAGGCCGGGAAGAGTATTCACTAATCCATCGATAAAGGTATTCTGTTCCAGGAGGCTTCGCTCTCTGACCACATTATCTGTGATATCTTGCTGGAAAATGATCACCATATCCGGTCTTTCGTTAAATAGTACAGGCTGGTAAACAATCTTTAAATGCCTGGTTTGTCCTTCGAATTCAAACTCTTCGAAATAAGTACCGCTTATTCCATGAAAGGCAGAGTCGAGCTGATTTTTCCATATTTCTTCTCGCTCTTTGCTTTCAGAAATAGTTAAAACAAGCATTCCTTGCTTCAGGGAGATGCCTGTGAAATGTTGAACGCTGTCTTTGAATTTTTGATTGAAGTCAACCAACCTATATTCTTTGTCTACTAAAAGTATAGATTGGTCTGAACCATCCATAATCAATCTCAAATGTTCGTCTGAGCGTTTGTTTTGTTCTTCTTTGATCTTGATGTAGTGTGTTTGCTGAATTTGACTCTCGCTCATGAGTCCTTTATAATGCTCAATGTCCTTTTCGGCCATTTCAAGTGCATTGAGTACAGCCTTAAACTTGGGATCATTATTTTTTACTGCTTCAAAGTGAGGTGGCTGCTCCCAGGTGAGTGTGGATATTCGCCTGATGAGATGATCCATGCTTTGATGGTGCAAATGATCCCTTTCTGTAAGGATGGTGAGCAATTCTTCTTTGCTCAGACGCTTGTATCTGTCTATATATTGATCTTGTGTGAGGTTTATATTTTCAGCTTGCTTTATGAAATCAATAGCTTGATCCAGATTCTTTGCAATGCGAATTTGGGATTGACTAACCAAGTTATTGGCAAGAATGGCCATCAACCTAGCCCACACCGTATCTGAAATTAATACGCTTCGGGTTACAATGTTTTGCTTTAAAATCGTTGTAACCCGCTTCAACGCATAAGACCTAAACGCTATTGGAAGGTCTTTGTCTTCTTTGATGTGGAGGATATGATAGATCTTTTGATCAGAAAAATCATTTCGCATTTGTGCGAAAATAGCTTCAATGTCATCAAACATTCGGGTGATCTCTTCCTTTCGGGCATTGCCATAGGTAGTAGTGTAGAGAAGTGTAGGCCAAATTCGCCTAAATTCTACTTTGAAGCTCCCATCACGATTATGCCATGAATCGATAAGGGGATATTGAGCAGTTGCTATTGTTTCAGAAGGGACTATGTCCACGGGAGCAATTTGGTTACCTAGTTTGTTAGCATTTAAGCAATAAAATAAGGCTTTAGCTACTCCCTAAACAAATGCTAAAACGCTGTTATTCTTACATTCTTAGCAATTCAATTGATTAGCAAAAATTTTTCTATGCATTCATAAGAAAAGCTTTGATAAAATCATCTAGGTCTCCATCCAAGACATTTTGAACATCCGTTCTCTCATGATCTGTACGGATATCCTTGATGAGCTTATAAGGGTGCAATACATAATTTCTGATCTGTGAACCAAAATCAACTCTTTTCTTTGTCCCTTCAAGCTTGGCTTTTTCTACGTTTCTTTTCTCTACCTCCATCTGATAAAGTCTAGATTTAAGCATTTGCATCGCAAGTTCACGGTTTGCCAATTGTGAACGCTCTACCTGGCAAACTACTACTATGCCTGTAGGCTTGTGGGTAAGTTGTACCTTTGTCTCCACTTTATTGACGTTTTGTCCTCCTGCTCCTCCTGATCTGGAAGTATGAAGTTCTACATCTGATGGATTTATTTCTATGTTAATAGTGTCATCCACTTTAGGATACACAAATATAGATGCGAATGAGGTGTGTCTCCTGCCGTTGGAATCGAAAGGCGAAACTCTCACTAAGCGATGAACGCCTATTTCTGATTTCAAAAATCCATAGGCAAATGGACCATCGAACTCTAGAGTTGCAGATTTAAGACCCGCTACTTCACCCGCTTGATAGTCAATTTCTTTTACTTTCAGCCCTTTGCGCTCTCCCCACATGATATACATCCTCATCAGCATATCTGCCCAATCATTGCTTTCGGTTCCTCCAGCACCTGGATTGATCTCCATAATGGCACTTAGCTGATCTTCTTCATCGCTAAGCATACGCTTGAACTCTAAATTGTCGAGTGCCTTCTCTAGTTGATTATAGGCTTGCTCGAGTTCCTCACGAGTGCCCTCTCCAACATCAAAAAATTCTTTCAATGTTTCGAAGTCTTCCAAGCTACCTTCTAGCAATTCATAGTCTCCCACCCACATTTTAAGTGTTTTTGTTTCTCTCAACACTTGTTCAGCATTTCTGGGATTATCCCAGAATTCAGGGGCAGAGGCTTTTATCTCTAAACTTTCAATTTGGTTTTTCTTCCTTTCGTAGTCAAAGAAACCCCCTCAAAGCAGACACTCTGCTTTTTACATCCTTTATTCTGTCTTCAGTCATGATATTTTTAAATCAAAAAAAGTGTGTATTGATATTGGTCACAAAGTAACAATCCAACCATGCTTATCTGCAAGGGTGCCGCGCTTAATGCCATCTAAAGTTTTCAAAATCTTTTTAGAAAGGGCATTTTCATCTAAGGCGGGTAAGGTGTAGGTAGTTCCTTTGATATTCATTTGAGCAATGTTGGCAATGGTAGCTGCTGTGCCGGTGCCAAAGGCTTCCTTTAAAGTGCCTTTAAAAAGTGCCTGCTCCACCTCATCTACTTTTACAGGCCTTTCTTCCACCTGCAAACCCCATTCGCGGGCCAAAGTAAGCACACTGTCGCGGGTTATTCCGTTTAGTATAGTTTCCGTAGCAGGAGCTGTGATCAGCTTATCTTCAATTAAAAACATCACATTCATGGTTCCCGACTCCTCAATAAATTGATGTGTTTTGCTATCTGTCCAAACCAATTGGTGGAACCCTTCATTTTGAGCCAATTTTGCAGGATAAAGTGCTGCAGCATAATTTCCTGCGGCTTTCGCAAAACCTGTTCCCCCTTCCATAGATCTGGAATAATGGGTTTCCACTTTTACTTTTACTGGTTCTGCATAGTAAGCTCCTACTGGGCAACAAAAGATTACGAACATGTAATTATCAGAAGGCCTAATACCTACGTATTCATCGGTGGCAAACTGGAAGGGTCTGATATACAGTGAATTATTTTCATGAAAAGGTACCCATGCGGCATCTATTTCCAGCAATTGTTTCATGCCTTCTATAAACACTTCTTCTGTAACTGGAGGCATGCACATTCTTTCTGCTGAAAGTTGCATCCTTTTTAGGTTATCATAAGGTCTGAAAAGATTTATGTTTTTCTCGTTTCCTCTGTATGCTTTGAGACCCTCAAAAATTGACTGACCATAATGCAAAGCTGATATAGCAGGGCTTACAGGCAATGCACCATAGGGTACAATTTGCATATTTGTCCATTGAGCGCCTTTATATTCAGCAAGAAACATGTGATCTGTGAATACCCTTCCAAACGGAATGTTATCGAAATCAACATCGTTGATCTTTGAATGGGTAGCTTTTTTAATTTTAATGGTGGAAGACTCTACCATGATAGATGTTGTTTTGGTGGGGTAAAGAAAGGTATTTGGATAGCTAAAATCAAATGATTTGAGCACTTAAGCCAAATAATTGATGGTTTGGCAGTGGCTTTATAAAACAATCTTTCAATATCTTGGATTCCAAGGCACTTCCTCCGAATTTAATTCTTTTGTCATCACACGGCTTAATACAAACAGGTAATCGGATAGTCTGTTGATATATTGCTTTACAGTTTCTAATACTGGGCTTTCTCTATCTAGTGCTACAATAAGTCTTTCTGCTCTTCTGCATACACATCGGGCTATGTGTGCTTGTGCAACCTCCTTATGACCCCCAGGGAGCACAAAATGGGTCATGCTGGGCAGTGTTTCTTCCATTGCGTCAATTTCCTTTTCTAACAATTCTACATCTGAAAGAAAAAGGTCTGGCTTTTTTAGCTTTGGTTTGGAGGGATCGGCTGCTAATTCTGCTCCAACCGTGAAAAGCCTGTCTTGAATGGTTTTGAGAAAGTCTTTACGGGAAGCATTGATAGTAAATGCGCCTATCAGTCCAATCCAGCTGTTCAATTCATCAATAGTACCGTAACTATCAATGCGGATGTCATCTTTATGCACACGTCTTCCTCCAAATAAAGAAGTGGTGCCATCGTCGCCACCTTTGGTATAAATTTTCATTGTATAAAACAAAAGTATAGGTTAGAAAAAAGGCATCTTGTGTTGCGCAAGATGCCTTGAATATCTTAAACGGTCTATCTAAAGCCGTTGTTTTAAACTAAGTAGTTTGTTCTTACTTTTCGAGCTGTGCTGTGTAGCTCAATTTAATAATCTGGCTTTTCAGTCTTCCTGTAATTACGAAGTTTTCTTTTTCATCAAAGCTTCGGTCATCTTTCAGAAAAAACATGCGTTCAATCTTATTTTCTATTTTCTTTCCTCCAGTTTCGCATACATAGCGAACTTTCAACTTGATGCCAGCATTCTTGTTTTCACTTCTTCTGCTATTGTAAGAAACCAGTTTATAACTCACAGCTACTTTCACCCCACCATCATTTACTAGGGGTATAAGTGGAGTGTTTTTATTGATGTAAAGATCAATTGTTTGATCAGGACCTGGAATGATGGCGCCTTGGTTATCCACTTGTATACTGGACAGGCTCATGCTAAGCTTGTTGTCTTGAGCACTGGCAGAGATAAAAGCGAATGCCAAAACGGTGATTGCTAAAAGAATTTTTTTCATGGGTTTATGTTTTTTTAGAGTTGCTAAGAAGGCTTTTAAATACGATTATTGTGCCGCAATTTAACTCATAAACCCTATGTCAACCGTTCAAAATTCAAAGTTTTATTTTCTCAGTGCTCTTGCTGCATTGGTAATGGTATCAGTTTTCTCATTTAAGACGCCTATACCCAAGCCGGCCAACTACCAATACCGTCAATTTTCTACCATCGAATCTATTATTCCTGGTGGATTGGGTAGATCTAGAGTGGTTTCTACCGACAATAACGGAACTACAGTAGAGAAAGATCTACTTAATTTCTACAGCCTTGTAGGTATCAACTTTGGGAATATCTCAAACAATGATCGACTCATCGTTGATAAAATTAATGAGTATACCAAAGAAGGTTGGGAGCTGTATTCAGTAACCACAGGTGTACAAAGCCCAACTGATAGCGGAAAAGCTGGAATTTTCATTACCCGTTACCTTTTCAGAAGGTCAGCAGAATAAGCATAAACTTTTGATTGGAGCGAGCAGGTTGGTTCAATCTGCTCGCTTTTTTTATATGCTCAATCCAATTCTAAAGCCTTGAAAGGGAGCAAGCCCACCCGTAGCAGACCTATGATATTCGATGGCCAGAATTTTAAAAATATTTTTGATTCCGGCATAGTACTCTACATAGGGATCAGGCATTCCCTCTTGGTATAAACCTCTGATCCCCAGACTTTCACGCAATTTTAATTTACGCAATCCTGGAATTTTATTGAGCAACAAACCTCCTGGATTGTACTTAACATGCGCTTGGACATAAGACCCTATTCCAGTAAAGGCATAATAGGGCAACAGTTGAAATGCCGCTGGATCGGTGCGTAACACAAAAGTTTCATTTCCTGAAAAAATCCTCCGGTCAGGTAGATCAGACTCTACGTGCCTAAGAAAACCTCCGCCAGTAATACTATAATCCATATCACCTGCCATCCCTAAGGTCACCTCATCTTTTACGGCAACACTGATAAAATCGAAGGCTGTGGCTAGCGACTCAAGAGCGCCTAACCCTTTTCTATAATTGAAAAAAAACGTAGGATAATCACTGCCTAGATTGATCTTTCTATCCGGTAAGGTGATGTACTTTTGGGCAGGTTGCCAGCTTCCATTGAATGAAAAAGTTGCAGCGGTATGTTTGCCCAATTCTAGCGTTAAATTTGGTGACCACTCTCGCTCAAATCTGTTCCCAATGTGATAGGTGGAATTGTTCATTAGATTGTTTCTTTCTTCCACCGTTATCTGCGCTTCTAGGCTTAGTCCATTATAAAGCTCTGAGCGCAGGCTTGTTTTAAAAAATGTTTTGTCATAGAGCTTGAGCAAATTTTGCTTGCTGAATACGGTGTAAGTAGTGTTCACTATAGGATTGATGGGGTCTTGCACATCAAATTGCTGTACATACCTGCCACCTGACATCCTCCAGACTGTTCTCTTTTTTCCTCCCCAAAACCTGATTAATGATACTGTTGAATACGCTTGATTGGAAGCTTCCCCGTATCTGAATCTCCCTCCAATTTGAAACCCTTTTCCTGTGTTTCTTTTTCTTTTTGTGTAGTTCAGCCCCACCTCTCCTAGCCACCCTTCCATCGTGTTGAATTGGATGCTATTCAGTGGCGATTCATACTCTATATTGTAGCCTTTGTAGGTATTTCGATAGGTGTATCCAGTTACAATCTGAATAGGTTTGAATCTATTTCGAATGTGATCAATAGAGTCCTTATAAGTTTTGGTTTCCCATATAGCAGAGAGGCTGTCTTTGGTATAATAATCCTTATTTTCTTCATCGGTAAGCGTCATTGGTCTAATGCTTTTCCAGAATAGGCTATCCTTACTTTTCACCTCTTCACTAATGCTTAAAATTTCATTGTTGAAAAAGTTTTTTGGCCGTTGAGGAAACAATTTATACTCATCAAATGAACCCATAAAATATCCATTCCCCTTAAAAGCCAATATTTTGAACTGAAAGTCGTATCTCATGTTTCTCACCATCCAAACAGTATCATTCACCGGGGCATAAATTTGAGATATGGTAAGGGAATCTATGAATTCTAAATTGCTGCTTTTATCTGCAAATATTTTTACCGAGTGAATTCTCCATGTACTGTCTTGCAAGTAAATCACACCTTTGAAGGCTGGATCAATGCGTCTCCTGGGTTCAATAGCGATTTTGTGAACGCTGATGCCTTGATCTTTCATGGTTCCAAGCCATTCAAAACGATAGTATAAAAAAGATTGATCTGCCAGTGGAGAGACCATCCCTCTAGGTCCAATTTGACCGGGTGCTATGATTTCATCGTAAAGGCTGATTTGAAAATCTGAAGCGGAATTAAAGCTAAATCCATTGTTATTTCCACTCACTTTTGACGCGATCATCACTTCTTTTTCACGATTTGGTCCCATACGGTGGTACTCTGAAACCGATTCTGAAAAGTATACAATACCAGAATTGGTAGAATCCAAGCCCGGCAAGGTCACATCAAAACCCATGAACTTACGCGGAGCATTCAACAAACGCTGCAGACCTTTTATATAGCTTTTGCAACTGAAGACCTCCATTTGTTTTTTGTAGAACTCTCGTTTTGCGATTGCTTTTCGCATGAGATCATAGGCAGGATCATCATATTTTCCTTTTTTTGATTTTACCACCACTTCCTTTAGCAGTAAGCGCTCCGGACGCATGACGATGGTAAGCACCAAAGTGCCCGATTCAGATTCTTGAATAGTTTTTTCTACGCTTTCAAAGCCCACATATCTCACAATAATTGATTGAGAACCTGTATCAGGTAGTTGAAGTACAAACTCACCTTCAGCATTGGCTGTGGTACCAGATTGGGTGCTCTTTATATAAAGGGTGGAGAAAGGTAAAGGCTCATTTGATTCATCTACTACTTTTCCTTTTAACATGCGGTTTTGGGAAAGCAGCGGGTGGAAAGAAAAAACTAAATAGAAAGACAAAAAAAGTTTGAAGCCGGAAGTCATTTGGAAACAAATATACATGATGTAGAAGCAGACCTTAATACCTTTCATCAAATAGCATCCCTTTTCGAAACAAGCCACATTGAAAGCAAGAGTTATTCCTTTCGGTTTAGTTAATTTGCCTTTGAATGAAAACGATCCAACAAATCAGAATTGGGGTATTGGGGGGAGGGCAATTGGGCAAAATGCTTTACGCTCCTGCCATGAAGCTCGATCTAGATATCGCCTTTTTGGATTCTGATTCTGCTAGTCCCTGTGCTCGGTTTGCAAGTCAATTTATTCAAGGAAGCCTTCAAGACTACGAGCAAGTGCTAAGGTTTGGCTTGACTAAGGATTTGATCACCATAGAGATAGAGAATGTACATGTGAATGCGCTATTTGAGCTGGAATCAAGAGGAATTTCAGTTTTTCCTCAGCCTCAAGTGATTCAGCTCATTCAGGATAAGCGAACTCAAAAGCAGTTTTATATAAATAATGGCTTCCCCACTGCTGAGTTTATCCTAGTTGATACAAAGGAAGAGATCAGAAAACATGAAGCTTTTTTCCCTGCTTTCCACAAAATGGGTAGAGATGGATATGACGGCAAGGGGGTGCGCAGGATTCAATCATTGGATGATATTGAAGCTACTTTTGATCAGGCAGGATTGTTAGAAAAGGAGGTGCCAAATGTGCGAGAACTAAGTGTAATTGTAGCTAGAACGCTCAAAGGAGAGATCAAATCTTATCCCATCGTGGAATCCGTCTTCGATCCAGTGTATCATTTGGTAGATTATCTGATTGCACCTGCCCAAGTTTCACCTACTATTGCAAGCAGAGGAAAAGAGTTGGCTGAAAGTCTTGCGGAGTCTTTGGGTATTGTGGGACTTTTGGCTGTAGAAATGTTCCTTACCACTGATGAGCAGCTTTTAATCAATGAAGTAGCTCCACGCACGCACAACAGCGGTCATCATACCATAGAAGCAGCTTATACTTCTCAGTTTGAGCAGCAACTAAGAGCTATCCTAGGTCTTTCCTTGGGCGACACGAAGGCTTTGTCTCATGCTGCTATGGTGAACTTAGTAGGTGAAGTGGGCTATATTGGAAGTCCAGTCTACAGTGGATTAGACGAATTGATGAAAATACCGGGTGTTTTTATGCACCTTTATGGTAAAAAAGAAACAAGACCAGGTAGAAAAATGGGTCATGTTACAGTAGTAGATAATGACACAGAAAACCTGATTCGCAAAGTAAAATTTATTAAAGACAACATTCGAGTGATTGCTTGAACACTATGGCAACAAAAAACAAAAAAACCAATCAAGAGGCAATTGTGGGCATTATCATGGGGAGCTCCTCAGATCTTATAGTGATGGTGGAGGCAGCAGAAGTGCTAGACGCTCTAGGCATACCCTTAGAGGTAACTATAGTATCAGCCCACCGCACCCCTGATCGTATGGTTTCTTATGCTAAAGAGGCAGCCGATAGAGGTATCAAAGTTATTATCGCTGGTGCTGGAGGAGCTGCGCATCTTCCTGGCATGGTGGCTTCCCTTACGCATTTGCCCGTGATTGGTGTACCTATCAAATCCACCAATTCTATCGATGGCTGGGATAGTATATTGAGTATACTACAAATGCCAGGAGGTGTTCCTGTGGCTACAGTAGCATTGGATGGTGCCAAAAATGCTGGAATTCTTGCAGCACAGATCTGTGGAGTAGCGGATTCTGAAATTGCTTTGAAAGTAAAAAAGTATAAAACCGAACTTCAAGAAAAAGTACTTTCTTCAGCAGAGACTTTAGAAAAAGAAGGATGGAAGAAAAAGCCCATAGGATTCAAGTAAATTGGCGTTGTTTTTGGATCACTCACAAAATAAATAATCTGAAATTTTTATGAAAAAAGCATTCACGTTAGCCACACTTTTTTTGGCAA
>DAINOB010000063.1:0-10432 GCA_036735585.1 Cytophagales bacterium
ACTCTATATCTTTTTTTGGAGTCCTTGTTGTCTACCATGGGATCGTTAAAGCCATCAATATGGCCAGATGCCTTCCAAGTAAGCGGGTGCATAAATATAGCTGCATCCACCCCTACTACTTGCTCATGCAGCTGGGTCATGGTTTTCCACCACAGCGTTTTGATATTATTTTTAAGTGCTACGCCATTTTGACCATAGTCATATACAGCCTGAAGGCCATCATATATTTCACTGGAAGGAAATACAAAACCATATTCCTTAGCATGTGAGATTACTTTTTTGAGTAGGTTATCCTCTTCTTGTGAGGGCTTGTTTTGTCCGGACATGGCGCAAAGATACACAGGGCAAGTCCACTACAAAGGCTGCAAAATTTAGTTGTGTACTTCTTGAGTGCTGTAGTATCCTGTTTCGAGTAAGATGGCATTCATTTCTCTGATGATAAGGTCTAATTCGCCTGCACATTGCTCCAACATACGCATGTATTCAGCGCCTTTTTGCTTGTCGGGTTCTACACTTAAAAGTGTAATCAAGCCCATGATTCTAGCCAAAGGTCCTCGTACTTTATGAGAGTTGGCATGTGCATAGGCTTTCAGTTGCTCATTTTGAACCAAGATTAAATTTGTCTTTTCGGCAATGATCAACTCAAGGTTTAAATTGTTCTTGAGAATCTCTTCGCTTTGTTCCTTTATAATCTCGCTTTGCTCTTTTACTTTATTCAATGTTTCATGAAGCTCTTCAACAGTTGCACTCATCTCCTCATTGATGGCGGTTATTTCTTTATTGGCACATTCAAGATTCTTGGCCTTTTCTGCCAACTCCATTGTTTTTAGGGCTACTTCTGACTCTAATTCTTGATTGTATTGAAGGATGATATTTTCATTTTTAATAGTAGCCATTACCAAATCATCTTGGGCTTTCTTGTGCTGCTTCCTTATGATATTTATTCTGTCTACAAGTGCCAAAGCAAAAAGGACAACCTCTATTCCAACAGCAAAATAGGTGATGTTTCTGGTGAGAACATTGTAAGTCAAAAACCCATATAGGGTAAAAAAGTAAACCGACATTGAAACTATGAGCACAGTCCAACCCAGCATGTAAAATTTAGCTTGCTTATACCCAGAAAAAAATGATTTATATCCCGCAACTAGACAAGCTAACCCAAGCGTAAATAACGCTACAACATACATAGGAGAAAGCGTAACAGAATCAATCCAAAAGTTTAGCAGAGCTAACAAGGCAAAAAGTATGATCCCTACACTAATCAAGTAGTAAAAAAACTTTTCTCTCGCATAAAGCTGTAAATAGTGTATTGAAAAAAGCCCCATAGAAAGAAATGCAGGAAAAAACCAAACAAAAATATGCTCATGCCACCACTGAGATGGAAGCAAAATATCTACCAAGGGATATCCGTTGCCATAGGTTACCGGAAAAACCATGAAGAACAGGTAAAGCACATAATAGAGGTAAACTCTGTCCTTAAAAAAGAAAAAAAGCATTAGGTTATAAGCAAGCATAACCAACACCACTCCTAAGAAACCAGCTACAAGAAAATCACTTATTGACTTGTCTATATGAAGTGCATTTAGCGTACCCAGCGTAACGGGACACTCCATAGGCCCCCCGAACTTTACTCTAAAGATGTAGGTCTTAGCAGCTTCATCTTCAGACCCTAAAAGTGGGAACCAAAATTTGTGAGTGTATAGTGAATTTGAATTATCAGCCATAAGGCCGGACTGACCTACTAAGTGATAAGTCTCAGTAGAATCAGCACCATATAGATCAATAGTCCAAGCAAATAAAGTATTCACCTCCAACCAAATTGTTTCTCTGGTTGTATTTCTGAGTGTTACTTTAAACCATTGAGGATGATGGGAGGGTGGCTTTGAAAATACGGAGGTAGATACATATTGAAATTCTGAAAACCGAGAGTCAGCGATCACTGAGTCAATGGTCAATGTGTGTGAGGTATCTTCTATGTAGCTTAAGAACCTCTCAGGGAAGTACACGCTTTGCGCATTGCCAACCTCTACGATACCTTGTCCATGAGCTTTGTTGGTTGCTTGGATAGGCGAGCAACAGAAAAAAATAATGATTTGAATAAAAAATCTTTTCAAAGCTTAAGAACAGATTGGTCTATGATTGGATAAGCTACAAAAATAATCAATCAAAAAGTATTATTTCTTGCCAATTTGCCCCTAACCATACATAAACAAAAATACCTCGCCTATTGGCAAGGTATCTTATAATGATCATATTGGATTACGATTATTTGGCAGCGGCAAATCTCTTCGCCACTTCATTCCAATTTACCACATTCCAAAATGCTGAAATATAGTCGGGCCTGCGGTTTTGATACTTCAGATAATAAGCATGTTCCCATACATCGAGTCCAAGAATTGGTGTTCCTTTTACCTCAGCTACATCCATTAAAGGATTATCTTGATTGGGAGTGGAACAAACAGAAAGTTCTCCATTTTGAACGATCAACCAGGCCCATCCAGAGCCAAATCTTGTAGCACCTGCTTTGGCAAACTCTTCTTTAAATTTTGCTAACGAACCAAATTTCTTGTCAATGGCAGTTGCGAACTCTCCAGTCGGTTCTCCTCCTGCATTTGGACCCATGATGTTCCAAAATAAGGTGTGATTAAAGTGTCCACCTCCGTTATTTCGAACAGCTGCTGGGTATTTGCTGATGTGCTTACACACTTCTTCAATACTTAAGTTTTCTGCATCTGTGCCTGCTACTGCAGCGTTTAGATTGGTAACATAAGCATTGTGATGCTTGCCATGATGGATTTCCATGGTGGCTTTGTCAATGTGGGGTTCTAGGGCCTCGGGGGCATAGGGAAGGGGTTGTAATTCAAAGGGCATGTTGAGATGGTTTAAAATGTGATTAAAAAAATTAATATCGAAGGTTTCTGAAAAAGTCTTTCATCAACTGGTTGCATTCTGTTTGTAAAAGACCTTGCTGAACCATAGTTTTCGGATGTAATATACCATAAGAAACTGTAGAAAAGCCTCTTTTGTTGTCAGAAGCTCCAAAAATAAGCTTTCCAAGCTGGCTCCAATGCAAGGCTCCTGCACACATTACACATGGTTCAACGGTTACATAAAGCGTACATTCACTTAATACCTTTGCTCCAAGAAAATTTTGACCAGCAGTGATGGCAAGCATTTCGGCATGTGCCGTGCAATCATGCAATTGTTCACATTGATTAAACCCTTGGCCTATTATTTTATTTCCTGATACCAAAACCGCTCCAATAGGGACTTCCCCTTGATCAAAAGCTTGTTGGGCAAGCTGAAGTGCTTTTTGCATAAAGTACTCATCGGAATTTGGAACGATCATTTGCGATCAACAGTAGCAGTTTTCATAAATAGCTCGGCCAAAGGCTGCCATTGGTCCTTCTGCCTGATAGGTGTATTGAAGGAAAAAACATGAATCTTTCGTTTTACTACGGTGTATACGATGTAGTGATATTTGCTGGCACTACCTCTCTGATCGCTGACCGTAGAAACAAACTCTAATGCTGCGTACTTGTTTTTACGCTCTTCATAGACTTCTTCCTTCAAGAAATCCACCTTGGTGTGCAAGGATTTGATGTTGGATTTATTAAATGTTAAAAGCATTTCAAGGTCCTTATCCTGCCATTCGTTCACGGCTATGTTGTAAGAAAAATCAATTACCCGATCCATATCTGTATAGGCTGCTATAGGCATTTTATTGGTCCTATACTTCTCCATGTAATCTCTCTCTGACATGGGATAAAAGCTTGCTGGCAATTTGATAGTAGCAGCATCGGAGAGCTTAGTTTTGACCAATTTCTCTGTCGGGGGAGTGAAAAGCAGTCCTAAAATAAATAACCAAATCATATGATAAGAGGGGAAATGTACAAGCCCGGACAAAAATGAACAGATAACGCCAAAAATAAAAAAAGGAGGTACATGACCTCCTTCTTAATATCGTATAATTGAAACTGTTAGGAACCCGTAACTAAGCCTGTGCTGTAATAAAAGACCTTTTGAAGCTTTTGTAAAAAAATCAACATAGTGTCTTTGCCTATATTACTTCTAGTCATATCATGTTTGGAGCGTTCTTTCTGAACCACATTATTTGAAACATCGTCATTTGTTTCGCTTTTTGGAGATTCATTGTGGCTACCTACTTTTGGAATGGAATTAGTTTCTCTAGACTTTGGCATAGATGATACTGATTTAGAGCTGTCCTGTTGGCATTGATTATTTGCTTTTTGTAGGCTGCATTCCAACGTCAGCTTTACTTGGGTAGGATCTTCAATGCCAGTTCCTTGTCTAGCCTCCGCATAATTAAGTGTAAAGCCAAAAATTGCTAGAAAAACAATCAGGGGTAAGGTTCCATTTTTTTTCACTGCTCAAAAATTTAAGGTCTGCAATACTTCAGGTTGTTCTAGATATTAGATGCAGAGTCTGATCAAAAGGTTGCAACACTTTGCAATTTTTTTTCAGCCTTCGAAAAATATGAAGTTACTATTGAAGTGAAAACCTCAATTGTAATGAAAGGTGAAACAACTATTCTAAAGGGAGATTTTTAAGGTAATCAATGATTCACGTTCACCGCTAAGAGAGGGATTTCTGTGTAGTAAGCCATCCTCTTGGTAATGCTAGGCTCTAGAATACTGCTGAGCAGTGATCTTCTGTAAGTGGCTGTCACCATGATGCTGGGGTTTTCTACTTTGATAAAATTCTCCACTCCTTCATACACAGAATCTGCAAGTAACTTGTGGAAGGTAAGCTTTCCATAGTTAACCTTTTCCCTGATCAAGTCTCTATAACCTCTGAATCTAAGATCCTCAGTGAAAGAGTCACTCTCAATGACATGCATGATAGCAAGTGAAGCATCGAACATAGAAGCAAAATCTGCTATTTTTTGTATTGTCTTTATGTCTTCTTGCCTGTAGTCTGTGGAGTATGATATCTTAGTAATGGTTCCTTTTTTATAATCAGCAGGCACTGCCAATACAGGGCAAGGGGCTTTATTGATCAATGAAGCAGTGTTGCTGCCTACCAATACTCTTTTCAACCCACTGGCACCTTGTGTACCCATGATCACCAAATCCACATTTTCATTTTCTGATAATTCGAGGGTTGCCTCCACTACATCGCCCATGGTGGAAAATGTCTTGATCTGCAATCCTATACCCTCCAATGCTTTGCTTGCTCTTGCCTTTTCTTTTTCAAGTCCATCTGCACTCTTTCTTTCCATCTCCTCAATAATTCCTGGAAGCTGTATCTCAAAATCGTATGGCACTTGATAGGTGTGCAGCAGTAGAAGATTGGATTTCAAACTTTTAGCCACTTCTAAGGCATAATCAAGGGCATGGGCCGCGTTGGCAGAAAAATCAGTGGGTACAAGGATGGTCTTCATGGGTTATTTTTTCTTCAAATAAAGCAAATGGCATTAACCTACTCTATGATATTGATCATAATTTTTTTTTAGACTCTTGTTGTGTCTCTCCTTCCAGAAAAAGAGTCTGAGTAGGAAAGGCAAATTCTATTTCTAATTTTTCCGCAAGCTCAAGTATACTTACTAGCAATTCCTGCCTTATGGTGAGTTCATCTCTCCAAGTAGGCGCAAGAAGAAATACATAAAATAAAACATCGTATGAAAACGCAGACAAGTTATTAAAGCTAATTTGATAATTATCTTTTCTGGTTTTGGGGTGAGCATCCACTATTGCTCTAAGTCCAAGTACAAATTGTTTAATTCGAGCTACAGGGGTTCCATACACTATGGTGAGTGAAATATTCATCCTGCGAAACTGCCTCATGCCCATATTATCAATTACCATATCGGCCAGTTTCCCATTTGGTACAGTGATCAGTGAGTTTGCAAATGTGCGTATGCGTGTTGATCGAAACCCAACTTCCTCAATTTCGCCATCTATTTCTTGAGCTTTGATCCACTGTCCTATTTGAAATGGTTTGTCTATAAAAATCATTAATGAACCGAAGAAGTTTTTGATAGTGTCTTGAGCTGCCAAGGCAAAGGCTAAACCTCCTATGGATAGACCTGCTACCAATGCTGTGACATCAAAATTAAGATTTTGAAGTGCAAATAAAGACCCCATGATGACCACAAAAATCTTCATGATCCTCCGTACCAATGGGACCAGCTGGTCATCTAAAGTGCTCTCTGTTCTCTCTGCCAATCGCATAAGATAAAATGCGATGACATCAGCTATTTTATAAAAAACAATGGTGACGAACAGTGGAAGTAAGGCCTTGATGAAAAGCAAAAGGTAATAATTGGTCTTAAAAGGCAGCTGCAGAAGTGGAACAAAAAGTATGAGTAAAAGGAAAATGAAAAACAAAGAAAAAGGTATTGCTACTGGCCTGATAAACTTGTCTGCGATTCGTTCATGTCCTACTTGGTAGGCTACGTTACTTAAAATCAAATCAAAAAACCAAGTGAATATTTTATAAAATATGACAGCGCAGATCACTAAGATTAATACACCCACTACCTGCCAGAGATGAATTCCAAAATAGGTTTTAGAATGTGCTGGAACCAGCTTGAGCAATTTAGCAGTGCCAAAGGGGTACAATTCCGTGTGCATATCTGGAATTTTCTCAACCGATTTACGAGAATAGTACCAGCGATTTCCATATTTCTGTAGGTATACACCAGGAAGATCTTTGGATATATAGTACCGTTTCTTTCCTGTTAATGAATCAGTATAGTTAGGATCCCTTGGAATTCTGTCTTCATCTGGTAAAAGCCCCTTGGCTGTATAAATTTGTTTCAGCTTTACAGCTAACTCAGCTTTAGTGAATCCAGTATTTTGCTTGGGGTAAATGGTTTTTCCTGAAAGGCTTGTGTTAAAAGTATCTTCATCCAAATAGTATAGATGTGCCTTAATGGTATGATAGGGACTCTCCAATTTAATTAAATTGGCTATGTCCTCGTCTTCATCTGTCCACTGGGCTTGAATTTTGAGTGGAGAGAGCAGAACAATAAATAACAAAACTAGAGGTGTTACTATCTTTCGCATCCTTAAATCAAGATTCATGAGCTCAAAACTACTATGTTTTTTAAAAGAGATGCCCACAGGGAAAGATTGGTTCATCCACAAAGGTAAGCTAACCTCCTTTCTTTTGGGGTTATCGGTTTTAGTTTCATGTAGCGAAAAGCCAAAGCCTGAATCTTTTGTTCCTAAGGAAGTCGAATGGGTTTTGCGTGCTGATTTGCAATGGGTGGCTCTAGAATTCATGCAGTTAGATAAAGACTCCACATCTTCTGCTTCATCGCAGGAAGCACAAAAAGAGTCTCTTCCCTCTTCCCAACCTAAGCTTCATCCATTGATTAATATACTCTCTAATCCACTGACCAGTGGTCTAAATGTATTTGGGGATATCTGGATTTACAGCCAAGTGCTGGATTCGATTCGATCAAATAAAGTAGCATTGTTAGGCTTAAGCTCTGTCAACAGCTTTGAAGACCGCTTGAAGGAAAACAACATTACATGGCAACAGGACGATCTGGGACTAAGGTCCACGGAAACCGATGGACTCTTCCTTCAATGGAATACTGGGGTATTGGCAGTTGCGTTATCTGCATCAGAGGGCACTAAGGCAAAAATCCTAAGTGAAAATAAAGAATCCGTAACAGGGAAGTGGTTTAAAGAAATAACCGAAAGCAATCTACCTTCCAATATTTATGTCAGTGGGCCGGTACTAGCCAGTCTTTTAGGTGATTCTTGGCAAGGGGAAGATTTTATAGGAAGTATATCTCTGTCTTCCAGAAGTATTCATGTTGAAGGGCAATTTGGAGGCAGTGGAGCAAGTAAAACAGCCCATTACCTATTAAATAAAACCGCACCTAGCGAATTGTTAAGAACTATACCCTCAAGAAACGTCTTAAAATTTGCAACTATATTTTCCGTGAAAGAAACCTCTGCAGATAGCCTTTTAACAATAGCATTAACTGCATTGGGGGTGATCGATAGTACAGATCAAGACAATTCTAACAATCTTTTTAATCTATGGGATGGCCAAGTTCAATATGTAAGACTTATCGACCCTACTAGTTCACCTTACGCTATCAAGGCAGGTACTAAAACCAAAAAAGCTTGCGAGGATTTAATTACTACCTATTACAATATGGGGGCACTTAGTAAGCTCAATGCGACAGAATATAGCCTTGCTGGGCTTTATAACCTCAGTTGCGATGGGTCTTACTTAAATTGGCAAAGCCAACAGACATCTGCTCTATCGAATTCAGAAAAAGAGACCATTAAACCTTATAGGGCTTATGTCTTTGCGCGCACACCCTACATTTCAGAGGCTTTCTGGGGCAAAATTGATTCTACCTTTTTCAACCCCATTCAAGCGCTGGAGATCGATTGGGTGGAATTTAAAATTCCAGAATCCCTGAATAAGCAAGAGACTACACTCAGGATAGAACTTACTTTAGGATTTTACAGCGATTTAAGATCTTTAGTCCAAAAGAAAATTGCGAATTGATCGCTACCTCTATTGTTTTAAGTGATCAATTTCCGAGCAGATGTCAGTGAATATGTCTTCTATCTGGCCTATTCCGTTGATCTCTCTAAACTTTCCTTGGTCTTGATAATAGTTTGCCACTGGCAAGGTTTCTTCATTATACACCTTTATTCTGTTGCGTACTTTATCATCGTCTTGGTCATCGGCCCTACCGCTTGTCTTGCCCCTTTCTTTGATTCTTTTGAAAAGCTCCTCTTCTTCTACATTTAGCGCAATCATACCGCTGATGGGAGTTCCCTTTTCATTAAGCAATTGATCTAAGGCTGCTGCTTGAGGTACAGTTCTAGGAAATCCATCAAATATGACTCCTGCTGCTTGGCCTAAACTTTTAAGCTTATCATCCACCATACCTATCACTACACTGTCTGGTACCAAGTTACCTTCGTCCATGTATTTTTTTGCCAATTGACCCAGCTCTGTGCCTTCAGAGAGGTGTTTTCTAAATAAATCTCCTGTAGAAATGTGTACCAAAGCGTATTTAGCTATGAGTTTTTCACTTTGTGTCCCTTTACCAGCTCCCGGAGGGCCAAATAATACAATGTTTAACATGTCAAGTCTTTTTTGATTTATACAACAATCAACAGCAAACCATTCCAATTCGCATGGCCAAATATAAACTCAAAGGCGAGAAAAAAACCTGATAAAAAGCATGTAAGGCCTCATTCACTTTCTCTGCTGGCTTTTCTCCTTGAATTTATCTTGAAGTAATTTTACCTTTTTTTCATTCTGGGTAGCCTTATAGTCAGTGTAGACTATATATTGATCGGCAGTTAATACGTCTTTAAGAGCAGATTCAAACTTATCAGTTATTCTCTTCACTTCTACTGACTTTTGCTTCAGTGAGTAATCTTTCGAGTTATTTTTAAATTCAGTCAATTCTGACGCACTTTCTAGTGCAAAGGGTCTTAATGCTGTAATTTGAGCTTCAGTCAAATCCAACAAAGTATCAAGTCTTTGAATAGCTTTGTCTGCACTGGTCTGATATTTTTGAAGCATAAGATCATCTTTCTCTTTGTTTTTTTGACAAGAAAAAAAACTTAGAGAGGCTAAGAATAGGGTAAGGGTTACCGATTGAAGTACGGCTTTTTTCATCCGAACCACTGTATAGATGTAATCATACATATACCTCCAATTTTATTTAGAAATTTTTCTAATTCATCTTTACTTGACAGTGCTTCATGTTCTTCACAGGCTACCACTACCATGGCATTGGTAAATAAACCCGAAAGCCCTTCTCCGTCTTTATCGCCTTGCTCTCCGCTTCCAGTGAGCCCGCGAAAAAGGGTATAACTTCTGAGTCCTTGTTTCTCCAATATCTTTATGATCTGAGGTACATTCAACTGATCTACGATTATTTCTAGTTTCACTCCTTTGCGCATATCCTGTTTATTAAAATAAAAACTGTTGGATCAAATAGTGGTAGAGTGGTATGCCTACTATGATATTAAAAGGAAAAGTGATGGCAAGTGACATGGGCACATACAAACCTGGGCTTGCTTCGGGTATTGCTATTCGAACAGCGGCAGGAACGGCAATGTAACTCGCAGAAGCACATAAAATTGTAAACATAAATGCATTGCCTTCAGAAAACTGAAAAAATGCTGCAATGCCAATCGCCAAAATTGAATTGATCATCGGTATGACAATGCCCATCAAAGCAATGCCCAATCCTGCTTTACGCAATGAACGCAGACGTTTAGCAGCGAGCATGCCCATATCTAACAAGAAAAAGGTGAGCATGCCCGTGAATATATCGGATATAAATGGAGCAATCTTATGCTGCCCTTGAGCGTTGGAAAGCCAACCAATCAGCATACTTCCAAGAATAAGAAAAACTGAGGCATTGGTAAAGGAATCTTTCAACAGATGAATCCAGCTGATCTTCTCCTCC
>DAINOB010000064.1:0-10404 GCA_036735585.1 Cytophagales bacterium
TATGGCTTGATCGAAACAAAACGTCTCCATATAAATTTTACCAATTTTGGCTTAATGTTTCAGATGACGATGCTTCTAAATTTATCAGGATATACACGCTTTTATCACAAGTAGAAATCACCAAATTAGAGTCAGACCATCAAGAATCTCCTCATTTGAGAATTTTACAAAAGGCTTTGGCCGCTGAACTTACCCGTAGGGTGCACTCTGAAAACGACCTTCAACAGGCCATACGAGCTTCTGAAGTACTGTTTGGAAAATCAGGATCTGAGGAACTTAATGCTCTTGAAGAGCACCTTTTGCTAGAAGTATTAGAGGGTGTGAACCAAGTGAGATTAAATGAAATTATGCGCAACAATGACTTATCGATTATTGATCTATTAAGTGAAGCCACAGGTTTTGGCATATTCAAATCAAAAAGCGAGGCTCGTAGAATGCTTGAATCCGGTGGTATAGGAATCAATAAAATAAAAGTTGCCTTAAGTACACCACTTTCAGATTTACCTATGCTTAAAGGCAAGTATTATCTCGTTCAAGTGGGCAAGAAGAATTATCACTTGATAATAGTAGAATAATCGACAAGCTTTCAGGCTAGTATTCCTACTGTATTTGATCTAACAAATAAATGAGTGATGCCATAGCAGCAGCTCCTAAGCTTAATTCACGCGCATCCACTGTTTCAAAAGTGTCTGCTGAAGAATGATGTACTTTGAAATAACGCTGGGATTCTGGGATCAACCCAATACATATAGTTCCATAAGTTTTGAGGGGTGAGATATCTGCTCCTCCTCCACCCACATAAAAGTGGTTGGCTTGGTATGGTTCAAAAAATTTACTAAATCCTTGGAATTGAGTCATTTCTGTGGCATTCTTTACGTCAAATGAGAATCCTCTAGGAGCAAAGCCACCCCTGTCAGACTCTATGGCAAAGACATGTTTTTTTGAATCAAATTCTGATTGCATGCTATATTCCTTTGCCCCTTTGAGCCCATTTTCCTCATTCATAAATAGTGTCACCCTTAGTGTATGATTAGGAGAGTAACCTATTGCTTTTAACAGTCTTAGCGATTCAATCGCTTGCATACAACCAGCTCCATCATCATGAGCGCCTTCAGCCATATCCCATGAATCAAGATGTCCTCCTACTAAAATGATTTTATCTGATTTTGTCTTACCCCTGATTTCTCCAACTACATTGTTTGACAGCACATCATCTAGAATGCGACAATCTGCTTTTATGGTCACCTTCAAGTTGGGTTCTATTTTCAGCCTTTCACTTAAGATATCAGCTGATCTTGTACTGATGGCTATGCCTGGTATTTTGGTAATACTAGTATCATAACCCATGGAACCAGTGTGAGGAATGTCATCAACTCCTGAGGACATGGATCTTACTAAAATTCCTAATGCACCCAGTTTAGCTGCTGCCATAGCCCCTGACCAGCGTTGAGCCACAGCCCTACCATAAGCTGAAAATGTTGATATCTCTTTTTCATCAAATGCACCGTTGAAGAATACAATTTTGCCTTTGACAGCCTTACTGCTCATATTTTCTAGTTCATCAATACTTTTCACCTCCAGCAATGTTGCAGTTATTCCACTAAGACTGGTACCTATAGAACCACCCAGAGCACATGATGTGAGGTGCAATCCTGTAGAAAAAGATGAAAAGGCAAATACTTCACAAGTTTCCCCTCTTACCCATCGAGGTACTACGACCGGTTGTAGCCAAACAGAATCAAAGCCGTAGTCAATCATCAATTGCCTGGTATAGGCTACTGCTGCCTCAGCTGAGGGACTACCACTCAATCGATGGCCAATTTTTTTACATAAAAACTCTAAATTTTTATAAGCATTTTGATGGATAAGTGCACTGTCATAGAGTTGCCTTATGATTTGCTCTTTTTCTTGTGCCACAGAGAGGAAGGCAATCAGGGACACTAAGCTGATGGCAACAAAAATTTTTCTCATCATAAAAGAATTCATCTATAAGCTTAACATGCTCTAGACCAACACCATCAATATTGCCTTTGCTTTAAGGCTTTCCCAATCTGAAGTTGAAATGCTTTTTCTACCGTAAAGTTCAATCAGGAGATCAATAACTTCTGGCTTAAAATTATATTTATCACATATTTTTTTACAGAATTCCATTTCTTTATCCTTGATTATACCATCAGCTAGCATCATTCCTACCATATCAGATAGCTGCTCTAAATTGTCTTCCACATTTGAAACATTGATGGTGGTCTCAGATGATTTATCGGTGAGGATTTCGGCAATAATCTGGGGATTTAATTGGTAGCGTTTGCCAATTTTATAGAGAAATAGGATTTCATTGTTATCCAAAACACCATCTGCCCTGGCCATAGAGACCAAATTTTTAAGATGTATAGTTAAATAGTCTTTTGATTTGCCTGTAATGTGTGTGCTATTTGTCATTTTATTATTCTTAAACTTAAATCAAGGTTTATTCTACATGGGTATTCTCAAATCCGTAATAAGACGCTATTAAAAGCCAAATAAGCACAAATATGCCTTTAATCAAAGTGACAAAATTTAAGGCATACAATCTTTTCCAATAATATTTGTTAGCGGCATAGCTCAATACAGCCATTAGCGACAAAAGATACATAAGAAGTGACGCTTTCTCCGAAATTTGCTGGTGCTTATCCAATAGGTCTTGATGGATATCCACTAGGTTTACACCTATGCTTTTAGATGACCGGCCAGTTTCTACGGTGTAAACCGTACATATGCCAAAAACCATAATCATCAAAAGAGCAAATTGCTTCAATACCTTTACCTTGAAAGTGACAGATAATAATAATATGATTAAAGCACAAAAAACTCCTATGACCAAAATGTAGCTCATCAGACTATGCACCGCAATTTGAGAGCTTTCTATCATTATAGTGTCAATGACAAACCATCATATGCAAGACGAACAAAAGATGGTAATTCTAAATCCACTTCCTGATGTAATCCCAACTTATGGGAGATGTGGGTGAGATAAGCTTGCTCTGGACTCCACTTTTCAAGAAGATCGATAGATTGATTTAAGGTAAAGTGTGAGATATGAGGTTCTTTTTGCAATCCATTGATTACTATTACTTTACTACCCTTCACCCTTTCCATAGAAATAGTAGGTATGTAGTTGGCATCTGTAATGTAAGTGAAATCGCCCACCCGAAATCCAAAAACTGGAAGGCGATAATGCATAACTGGAATAGGAATTATTTCTAAGTTTCCAATCTTAAAGGGTGCGTCATCTATAAAATGAACCTCCACCTCGGGCACTCCAGGATACTTAGTGTCTTCAAAGACATAATAAAATTCTTGCTTGAGCTGACTTACCACACGCGGTGCTGCATAGATTGGAATCGCCCTTCTTTGTATAAAGTTGAAAGAACGAATGTCATCCATCCCAGCTGTATGGTCTTTGTGTTCATGGGTAAAAAGCACAGCATCCAAACGATTGACCTTGTGGCTAAGCATTTGTTGACGGAAATCAGGTCCAGTGTCTACAACGAGTGTGAGCTCTGGGGTTTCTATAAGGATTGATACCCTAAGTCGTTTGTCTCTAAAATCACTACTCTGACAGACTCTGCATTGACACCCTATTACGGGTATTCCCTGCGAAGTACCAGTTCCCAAGAAGGTTACTTTCATAAATCAATCACTGTCTGCTTGAGTGCCAATAGAAGCTTTGCATTCTTTTCTGAAAGCTTAGAGGCATCTAAGTCCAAAGAACGAATGATGTCTATCAAGCAATTGACTTTACCCTCTATGGTATAATACTTATTAACTATCACCACTTTATTGTCCTTCAAAATGCAGTAACCAGACTTAAAGTTACCTTTTTCATACCTTAAGTGGTAGTCTGATTCTGAAAAAATATCCTCTAACTTATGTAGAAAAGCTGCTGAGTATTTAACTTCCAAAGCCGAGGACAGACAATACCTATTTTAAATAGGAGTTTACGATATTTAGAACCTGGTCATAATCAAGAGGTTTGGTAAGGTACATGTCAAATCCCAAGCTCTTAAAGTCTTCCATTTTATATTTACCGTAGTTTCCTGTGATGGCAATTATAGGAATACCGGCTTTTTTCTTGTCTTTCATGGCTCTAATCATACTCGCACACTCTTCTCCTGAGAGATGGGGCATGTACAAATCAAGGAGCAGTAACTCTACTTTCTCTTTATCGATCTTTTCCATTACCTCTTTCCCGTCCTTCGCAGGTATTACCTCATAGTTGTGTCGGGTAAGAATTTTGGTAATCAAATTGAGAATCATGGTGCTGTCTTCAGCTACCATTATTTTTTTCTTGTCACTCATCTTGGAGAATTAAATGTTTGTTGTGTTTAGTTCTCTCATACGCTTCTCGTATAAGCTTTAGGTACATAACTACTTTAACTTCTTGCTCTACTTGAACAGATTCCTCTACATTTAGAACCGCAGTATGTACCAAATTCATGCCCATGCTCGCTGCAATTCCTTTTATTAAGTGCAGCTTGCTTAAAAGCACCAATTTATCATCCTCATACCTTAGCAGACAAAAATTGTCTAGCTCAGTCTTCACTTCATCTAGTGCCTGATCGAAATATAGGATCAGGTCTTGACGGTTTAAGAATCTCCTCAACTGACCAATGGTCTGATAGTTAAGTATACCTTCGTTGTTAGTTGCAGAGGGCGAATTTATAAAAGTGCATCTATTTATTCCTAATATTTTTTCTTTGTCAGCCATCTACATTCCTTTGAACATATAAACACATAGGATCAACAAAGATAAAAAAGTGAAAACTGTAGGTAAAATTTTGACTTTGAGCTATAAAACACAATGAATGAAATTCCATGAGTATATATCTTGTATGCAAGATACTATCTATTTGATTCAATTTGACATATTTACTCCTTAATCATGAAAAGACTAGTTTTTACGGTTACAACTGACTTAAACTACGATCAAAGAATGCAGCGAATATGCACGGTGCTTTCTGAATCAGGTTATGAGGTCACCCTTATAGGCAGATTAAAGCCACAAAGTTTGAACATTGAGGCAAAGAGCTACAGGCAGAATAGAATCAGATGTATTTTTCAAAAGAGCGTATTATTTTATGCTGAGTTTAATGTCCGCTTATTCTTTTTGCTATTAGTCATGAAGTTTGACGCAGTATGTGGAGTAGACCTTGATACGGCACTTCCTGCAAAGCTAGTAGCTAGAATACGGAATAAACCCTTCTGCTATGATGCCCATGAATATTTCACTGAAGTACCAGAATTGGTAGATCGCCCCAGTATACAAAAGGTCTGGAAGGGCATAGAACGAACCATCATTACTCCACAAACAAAAGCCTACACGGTGTCACAATCGATTGCAGATATATTTTACAATGTCTATGGTGTTCATTTTAAAGTAATCAGAAATGTAGCCGTACTCGACAATACATCTCATGAGAAAATAGAAAAGAAGAATAGAATAATCTATGCTGGTGCAGTAAACAAAGGACGAGGATTGGAAGAGCTGATTCAATGTATGAATGATGTATGCTACGATCTTATAATCTGTGGAGATGGTGATATGACAGATTCGTTGGTGCAAATGGTGATCAATCTAGGTTTGGAGCATAAAGTAACCTTTACAGGCTATCTACCTCCTGATCAGCTTAATGCTGAGATCAAAGCATCAAAGATTGGTTACCTCATGCTAAGCTTTCAAGGTTTGAGTTATTACCACTCTTTGGCCAACAAATTTTTTGACTACATGCATGCCGAAATACCACAGCTATGCATTGATTTTCCAGAGTACAGAAATATAAATGCTACCCATGAAGTAGCTGTCCTTTCACAATTAAATCCTGAGGAAATTTGTAGAAACATCAACAGACTAATCAATGATAGAGAACTCTATCAAACACTTGAAAACAATTGTAAAAAGGCCAAAGAAGTGTATAACTGGCAGAAAGAGTCAGAAAAGCTTGTAGGTTTTTACCAAGATTTACTTCTATACTAGTGGCCCACGTAGTACTCATAGTTGGCCCCACTGCTTCGGGAAAAACCAAATTAGGAATCGAAGTGGCAAGTCAATTAAAAACTATCATTCTATCAGCTGATGCTAGGCAGGTGTACAAGGAAATGAGTATTGGCACAGCTAAGCCTTCAAAAATAGAATTAGAGGCTGTACCACATTTTCTTGTTGATCATCGAAGCATTCACGAAGAGTATAATGCTGCCATGTATGAACAAGAAGCTTTAAGCGAACTAAACAAGCAGTTTGAAAGAAATCCTCACAAGCCTGTCGTAGTGGTAGGTGGATCTGGCTTATATCTGAAAGCACTTACTCAAGGCTTAGATATTATGCCTACCATAAGCGCAGAAATACGAGAAAAAGTAAGGCAAAGATTAGAAAATGAACCCTTATCAAATCTGATAGATGAACTTAAGGTTATTGATCCCAACTATGCAAAGCAAGCTGATTTGCAAAATCCACGAAGGCTACAGCGCGCATTAGAAGTTTTTTTGGCTACTGGAATGCCCTATTCTAGCTTTAGAAAAGAGCAGCCGAAAAGAAGAGATTTTACCTACACATGGATAGGTATAGACCTGCCCAGGCCACTATTGTATGAAAGAATCAATCAGAGGGTAGATGAAATGTTGAATAATGGTCTGGTGGAAGAGGCCAAATCTTTATCCTCATATAAAGATTTACAAGCTTTGCAGACTGTGGGCTATGTAGAATTGTTTGATCATTTTGAGGGTAAAATTTCCCTAGATGAAGCAGTTGAAAATATAAAGATAAATACTAGAAGGTACGCCAAACGGCAACTCACTTGGTTCAGAAGGCAGGTGGAAGAAATTCATTGGATATATGAAGCAGATTTGAAAAAGACAATTGAAATACTAGAAGGAAAATAAAATGAGAATGAGTTATCATTATGGGAATTAAATCTCATATAGGGATATTCAGGCATCTACAAACTTCTTTTAAACTGGCTCAAAGCACTATTGCATATTTGGTCAGGCATTTGGAAATATCCCATTCATCATAAAAACCGAGGGTATAAAAATGAAAAAGACCATATTAATTACCGAAGATGATTTATTCACCAGAAGGTTTCTGGAGAGCTATCTGAAAAATTCTTACAATGTAGCTATCCAACAAGATGGGCTTTCTGCATTGACTTGGCTTCAAGAGGGCAACATGCCTGATCTTATTCTTGCTGATATTAATATGCCCAGACTAAATGGCTATGAATTTCTGAAGCAATTAAGAAGCAATGTTTACTACAAACACTTGCCAATAATTATACTTTCTGGAATTGAAAGCTCTAAAGAAAGAATCGAATGCTTAAAAATGGGTGCTAATGATGTAGTTCTTAAGCCATTCAATCCAGAGGAGCTTCAGCTTAAAATTTCTAATCTTCTTCAGTTAAAGAGTGCTTAACACTGAAAACATGAAGTCAAATCATCCCATAAGCGAAGAGAAGGTAACTCAATCCATACAACAAGGGGATACAAAGACTGTATGAAAGTGCCCAGGAAATTGAAAACATGGCAAAGAAAAATCAATTAGACTCAATTGCTCAAAGAATACACGGATTTAAAATACTGGCAGCTGAGATTGTCCATTCTTTGCAAATGGAGCCTGAAATGAGGAATTAGAAAGTCTACTTCCTTCGGTTAATGGTGTATTCCAGCATGGTGTTTAATGCCAATGCTGATTCACCTGACGCAAACTTGGACAAAGTCTCTCTTGACATTGCCACATAGTCCACCATTTTTTGATGTGCATACTCTATGCCGCCCGATGCTTTTACATAGTCAATCACTTTGTTAACCGTGGATTGTGTGGGCCTATCTGACTTTATCAATCCTATAATTCTTTTTTTCTCAAGCCAGGAACTTTGTTGCAAGGCATAGATAAGCGGCAGTGTCATTTTCTTTTCTTTAATGTCAATACCTAAAGGCTTACCGATCTCCTCATTTCCATAGTCAAATAAGTCATCCTTGATCTGAAAGGCTATTCCTACTTGTTCACCAAATAATCTTGCTTGCTCTACCATCTCATCATTTGCTCCTGCACTGCTAGCACCTACTGCGCAGCAAGAGGCTATGAGAGAAGCGGTTTTTTGTCTTATTATCTCAAAGTATACTTCTTCAGTAATATCCAAACGCCTGGCTTTCTCAATTTGAAGCAATTCCCCTTCACTCATGTCTTTGACAGCTCTTGATACTATTTTAAGCAATTCAAAGTCACCATAATTAATCGATAAAAGCAGCCCTTTTGACAGTAAGTAATCACCCACCAAAACAGCTATTTTATTTTTCCAGAGTGCATTTACAGAGAAAAATCCGCGTCTGTAGTTTGAATTATCCACTACATCATCGTGTACCAGCGTGGCAGTATGCAACAATTCAATTAAAGATGCTCCCCTGAAGGTAGACTCTTGGACATCGCCAAAGGCTTTTGCTGTTAAAAACACAAACATGGGCCTAAGCTGCTTTCCCTTTCTTTTTACAATGTAATTCATGATTTTATCCAAAAGAAAGACATTGCTCCTCATTTGCAATTTGAATTTTTCTTCAAAATGCTTCATGTCAGAGGACAGATACTCTTGAACAGATTTGAAATTATCTAATTTCTGTGTTTCTGGGCTTGCCAAGACTTTAACTTTGGATTGCAAAATAGGAAGTGCTTACTGATGTACCTAACAAGATTGGCAATCATTTGATTGTCAACAATCGAAAAACATAAAAAAAGCAATGCAGGAGGTGCATTGCTTGAAGCAGTTTACGTGTGAATTTTAATACTTTTTGAGCTTCACAAAATCTTTTTCCAGAAAATCAGTAATTACTGGGTTTACGACATTGCTATTGTATTGGAATATGTAATGCTCTGAACCTGGCACTACAAAAAGGTAGGAATTAGGAATGCCTTTAAAGATTTTGACTGTATTTTCGAGCAATATAAAATCATGGTCGCCTGAAAGTATAAGTGTGGGGGAGTTGATAACTTTCAATTCATTTCCGGTAAGATTGGGATGGCTTAGCAACAATTTTTTCATTTTCTCAAAGAATGTGCTGAAGTTCTTAGGGTTATCAGAAAATCGGGTATAGAATTTAATCACCACTGAATCCAATGATTGAGCGGATGCCGCCCTCACCGATCTTAATATATTTTCAGAGACAGCCTTTGAATCTGCACTAAGATTTGCCCCAGCGATCACGAGTTTTTCTACCTTCTTAGGATTGCTCAGCGCAAACTGTATAGCGGTATTTGCACCATCACCTATACCGATAATGTGGGCGGATGATATATTTAATTGATTCATTAGAGCATCTACATCTGAGGCAAACAGGCTGTAACTGTATGCTTGGTCATTATCCGATGATCTGCCGTGCCCTCTGGTATCTAAAGCCAACACACGGTATTTGGAAGAGAGAATATTGATTTGCTCGCAAAAAGACTCCATAGAACTATAGGCACTATGTAGTAGCACTACCGTTTTTTGACCCTCACCAAATATCTTGTAATAAATCCTGATACCATTAACTGAGGCATAATTTCCATCATTATAGTTCACATAATCACAAGGACTGTTTTGGCTATAAGCGAATGGAGAAAGGATTAGCAGCAATAAACAGATGTAGATGTTTCTCTGTAGCTTTTTCATAAGACTTTGTTTTTATAAAGGTAAGATAAAGTTATATCCGATTGTTGATCAAGTACACCACGTAGGCCACATAAATCATAAATAGAACAAATCCTTCCCAACGCGAGATTCTTCTATTTGAGCCAATAAATGTAAAAACCAGCATCATTACGCTAGCCAAAACCACCATAAATAAATCGACATTCATGAGTGTGTTGAATGGCAGAGGGGCAATAATGGCCGACACTCCTAAAACAAAAAATATGTTAAAAATATTGGATCCCACTACGTTCCCAATGGCAATGTCACTATTCTTCTTCACAGCGGCTACTGCCGAAGTGGCCAATTCAGGTACACTGGTACCAAATGCTACAATAGTAAGAGCAATGATCGAATCATCTACTTCAAAAATATTGGCAATCTCTACAGCACCATTCACCAAAATCCTTCCACCTAAGAAAAGGCCTAATACTCCTCCTATGACCAAAATTATTGCCTTTTTCATACTCATAATTTTAATCTCATCAGTTGATTCTTCTACTGGAGTTGATCTGGCGGAATAAAAGGAATAATATAAAAAAACTACAAAAAAGGCTAAATGCACGATGCCATCTATTCTATTTAAGCTTGATACGGTGTTGCCATCAAAATAAAAGTCATTTACTGTTACCAATAGAACTAGTGCTGCCAATAAGCTCAGTGGAATTTCTTTCCATACCGTATTGCTTTTAATGGTGATGGGATATATCAT
>DAINOB010000065.1:0-10323 GCA_036735585.1 Cytophagales bacterium
GACAGCTACATGCAGCCTGTGACGCACTAAATGATCTAGGGCTCTATGGGCAAATCCCTATTATAGGAATTGCAAAGAGACTTGAAGAGATTTACTTCCCCGAGGACTCAGAGCCCATTCACTTCAACAAAAAATCACCTGCACTTATATTATTGCAACAGATCAGAAACGAGGCACATAGATTTGCAATCACTTTTCATAGAAATAAGAGATCAAAGCAAACCTTTACATCAGAATTGTTGGATATTAAAGGTATTGGAAAAGCTACTGGCGACACCTTACTGAAAAAATTCAAGTCTGTTAAAAACATTATGAAAGCAAGCTTTGAGGAGCTTTCAGAAATTGTAGGCGAATCGAAAGCTAGGATTATAACAGAATATACTAAAAATGAAAAAGGGGCCTAAGCCCCTTTTATTAATATTCCCACAGATTGTGCTCAAACTCCATCAGCTCAGATTCGGCTTTGTAAGTGGACAATAAAGCCTCTCCATAAATATCCTCAAGTGGACTATTGTCAGGATTTGCAACTTTAGTAATCTTGGCAGAAAACAATCTAAGCTCAAAAGCATCAGTCAATGTTCTATGCTCAGCTGAATTCTGTCTATTGTACCACATCGCGCTTTTGTCTTTGCTAAATACGTTTTCGATGACATCTTTATATGAAAGCCAGCAAACATTTCTATCGAATCCAGTTGGCATACGAGACCCTGGGATTACCAAAGCAATAGCTTGAATATCAAAATACATCCTAGAACGCTGCTTATCAAATATCACATCCTCCTTTAAATCAAGAATAGATATATCCTTCATAATAAATTCTGTGCTAGAAACTACCTTTTCTTCTTGAGTGTCACCGCCAAATCCAAAATCTGTTTCAAAACCCATATCTTCCTCCTCAGTAGCTAAGCTTGGATCTTGAAGGTTCTGAGTAAACTCCTCCAGAGACATTCTATTTACCAAAGAATCATCAAGATACGGCTTGATAATACCCTCCTTCACTGCATTTACTAAGAGTTTAGATATCTCATTGCCAGAGGCGAAAAAACCCTTATTCTGCTTTTCGGACAAATCAATACGCCTCCAAACTGCCTTCTTGAACATAACATCAGAAGGATGAACAGGCCTTACTGAATTCTCATTAATTTCTTCAGCAGGCGGATTGTATGACTGGCCTAGTACACTTGTCCCTACAAGGAAAAATGCTAGAAATATTATTGACTTGAGATTACACATAATAGGCTATAATTTATTCAGTTAGGGAGACGATGATAATCTGATTCATCCCAGCTACATCTTCTACCCTGTCCCTGAAATTCTTTCTTTTTACTGACTTTACTTCAATTACAATCCTGTCTCCAGGTCGTGCTGCGGAAGCAAACTTACTTAGATCTACTGAAGAAGACGTTGATTTTTGTGTATCTACAGATCTAGTACCCCGAGCCAATGTAACTGTATATTCAGCCACTTGATATCGAGCATCTTGAGGGTTTAATTCTTTAAAGCCTTGCTCCGGAATAGCTGCCATTGTAATTTGTCTAGGACCTGGAGCTTTAACACCATTCTTTATGTCAATGGGTTTGTTGCCTACTAATGCAGTAACATCAGGTTTAGGAATTGGCTTAACTTTAAATTCTTGCTCGCCAATGTAATTCCCATCACTGTATACTTTCAGAACAACTTTTGGGGCATTCGGAACAATGGTAACAACACCTTTCTTTCCACCTGACAAGAAATCTCCACCACTACCTTGAAACTTGGGATTGTATGTAGAACCCAATGCAGGAACTTGTACGTTTAACTCATTTCCACAATTGAAATACAATGCAGAAACTGAGGCAGACTGAATTTGAATAACGGGCTTTGCAACGATGTACTCTTCTTCAATCATCATAGTGGTATCTCCTCCGCCCGGTTTAGGAATATTTATTTCACCTTTCCATTTGGTCTTGAAATTACCTTCAGCATCATAAGAACCACCTTGAGCGGTAAACTCTACTAAGCCAATTCCATCTTTAACGGCCAAATCTTTACCTGCAAATTTCATGGTAGGAATCATCTTAGAATCTTTTGCTCCTACGAACATCTCAGCTCTGTACTTGGTACCGGCTGCCACTACTCTTGATTCTGGCTTAACCATAGGAAGTACTACGTCAAATTTAAAATCAGCAGCCCCAACCTTAGATTTCAGATCACCCAACATGTTTGCTTCAATATTGCTCACTTTTGATTGCAACTCGCTTAACACCGCTAAAGCAGCAACCATTGGAGTGTTTTCAAAAGATAGTTTTGCAAAATCTTTATTCTTTTGGTCAGGATTATCCTTAAATAATGGATCTTCCTTTCCATCCATAGCTAGCTTACCAAAGCTTTTCCCTGATAGCTTGGACATTTGTACAGAATAATCATTTAGCATTTTCTGCAGTTTGTAAGCTTCACCACTTTTGGTTTCACCCGGGCCAACCATGTAGACTGCTACTGCGTCTTCTTCTTTTGCACCCTTAAAAGATCCATCATCATCTATTCCACCAGATTTCTCAATAAGGTTATCTTTTATGGTGTTCATAAAGGAAATCACCTTGTCAGTTTCTGATCTTACAAATTCAGCATCTTTAACTACGGCCAACTCGATAGGCTTATTTCCTCTGTCTTCAACAGCTTTCTTTATTGTTGCAAGGGAGGCTTTACTCCTATCTACACTTTCTCTAACCGCAAACTCAATACTCTCGTTGAGAATAACGAATTTATCAATAATGGCAGAACTAACCTGAAGTGCCAGCAGCGCAGTTAGCACCAGGTACATCATACCGATCATTTTTTGCCTTGGGGTCTCTTTTCCACCAGCCATAGCTTAGAATTATTGAGTTAAGTTAACGTTTTATTTATAACTATAGAATTAGGCTCTCATTGCAGAAAGCATATTTCCATATACTGTATTTAAATTATTTAGATTCTTAGCCAACTTTAACAATTCCTCTTTGAACTGTTCAGAGTCTCTTGTAGCCTCAGTCATGTTGTCCATAGCTGCGGATAGATTACCGTAAAACTTGTTCATAGCTTTTAAATGGCTATTAGCATCCTGCAACTCCATCTCGTAAACGGCATTGAGAGCACCCAGATTTTTGGTGATATTCTGAACTTGAGCGTGATAATCTTTAGCGTCAACACTTGCATTTGCCATGGATGACATAGCTTCTGCTGTTTGAGCATAGGCATGGTTCATTTGGATCAATGAAGTAGAAGCTTGTTTAACATTCTGAGCATATTCCTGAGTAGCTATGGTAGCATCAGTTACTGTAGCTATACCAGAAACTGTGGTTGTCAAGTTGTTTAGTCCAGCACCTAATTTGTTAATCGCTTCCTCACCAATACCTGCATTAGACATCATATCATCTAATTTCTTGGTAAGATTAAATGATGTTGGCTCCTCATCTTCATCCTCATCTATGTAGTCTTCTCTAAGCTGTGGATAAACTTTATGCCATTCTGGATCATGCGGAACAGGCTGAAACGCACTAAACATAAATATGAGTGCTTCTGTAGACAAACCCACTACAAGCATAGGACCAGCCCCTGGCCAGTGCATAATTTTAAACATCGCTCCAACAATAACGATTGCGGCACCGAAGCCATAAACCATAGGCATGATTTTGTTGAAGAAAACGTCTTTAAAAGATTGATTTTGTGCGCTGCTCATTTTGATTTTTGTTTATTTGGAGTTAGTGAATAAGGATTAAAAGGATTAAAATTCTTGACCTGATGAACGTCCTAAATAGGTCATTACGCATCTAAAGCCAATGTAAGACTTAGCAGTATCTTGATATTCGTATGTTCTGGTACCAGTCTCTAGGTAGTAAGCAATATCTTTCCAACTTCCACCTCTAATGATCTTTCTGGGTTCGTTGTCGTCATAATAGGTAGGATTCAAGTCCCACACTACTGGAACTGAAGCTGCATAATAAGCGTCCTCGCACCACTCTGAAACATTGCCTGACATGTCGTACAAACCGTAATCATTTGAAAAATAAGAGCCTACTGGAGCTGAGTACATAAAACCATCATCATAATAGTTACCTCTTCCTGGCTTTAAGTTTGCCAAAACACAACCTCTCGCATTTCTTAAATAAGGATTGCCCCAAGGATATTTTGCCATATCTCTTCCTCCTCTTGCCGCATATTCCCATTCAGCTTCTGAAGGCAATCTGAAATTAGGCATAAACCATAGACCATTTTCTTCTCTCCAACGATTCAATTTTTTGGTTCTCCATTCGCAGAAATATCTGGCAGCAAACCAATCTATGCCAACAACTGGATAGTCATCGAATGCTGGGTGAGCGTAATAATATTCCATCATAGGATCTCCCATGTGGTGAGTAAAATCTTTCATCCAAACTGTGGTATCAGGATACAACTCTGTCATAATGTATTCAAATCCGAATATTTCTACAGAGTCAGTAAGCATTTCGTTGGTAAACTGACGGTACTCGTTATTGGTAATTTCCGTCTCATCCATGTAGAATCCTCCAATTGTAATTTGCTTGTTCAAATTAATTTGAGAGGCTGCCACATCCTGATCAGCTTGACCCATATGGAAAGTACCACTAGGCACTACAATCATTCCATAAGGAACTGTTTGGAACCAACCTTCCCTGTCAGGGACTCCAGTGAGTTCTCCATCTAAATTAGCCTTGCCAAGGCCACATCCTTGAAGAATCGTTGTAAGTACAGATAGGTAAAGCAATGCTTTTAACCCAGAGTTTCTAAAATTCATAACACCGTTTTAATTATGAAGAAGTGATTTGGTTTATTTAACGCTTTGGTTTGTAAAGTTATTACTGATTTTGGTTAAAGGTTTCAAAAACTTCCTCGAAGCAAAAGTAGCAAAATTTCCATTCATCCAAATTCAGTGAAGGATTAATGCCTAAAACGAGGGGTTCGTATAATAGGTTTCGACCCAGGCGCAGTAATTGGAAGATTGTAGTGCAACACAATTTCATGCGAAGTTGGGGTTTTACCTTGAGTATTAAATGCCACCCAGTCAAAGCTGTAGGATGCTCTTAACGAATTATCCTTCAATAATGCTAGTCCTAATATGGCAATGACTGCATCCCCTTGACGGAAAGATAAACCACCAAAATATTTTTCTTTATACGTAGCTATAGAGCTCATTTCAAATGATGATCTGCCTTGTACAGTTTTAAATATACCTGAAGGCGTGACCGTAAGGTCTGGAGAAACATCGATAAAATACCCACCAGTTACTACAAGGTGTTGGGCTAACGTACTTCTAGGTGCACGTGTACCTTCAATGGGTTGTATACCAAAATCAAATTCAGAGCCCAGAAGACTTGTTACACTTACTCCAGCATAATACTTTCTTGTCCTATACCATACACCCAAGCCTAAATCTGGCTTTAACTGAGATTCTGCGCCCAATTTCAAAACAGGATCATCAGCGTCACGTCCGCGCAACTTGCCAAAGTCTATTCTTTGTGAAAAAACACCAGCTCTTGCACCAATACCCAATTTACCAGGACCTACAGGTAGATGATAAGAATAGCTGCCCTGAATCTGAATGTTGCTCATGGCCCCTACTCTATCATTAACAATGTGTAATCCAACACCACTGTTCGCCTTGAACAAAGGGGTATTAAAGGATAAGACTTGAGTAGTAGGTGCGCCTCCATCATCAAAACTGGCGTTATAAAGCAACCATTGCCATCTACTGATAGCCATAGCACTTGCCTGTCCGTCAATCCCAGCTGATCCTGGATTTAGATAGAGATTGTTAAACATGTACTGGCTAAACTGGGCTTCTTGCTGCGCGTATGATGGCAGAGAGGCAGAAAAAATTGCCAGCGAGAGTAGTAGGTAGAAATGTCTTTTCATATTTTTTGGACCTGCTAAGTTTATTCGATTGGCTAAATTATGGCAAAATTCAGAAATACGAAACAAATCAGGTGAAATAAAAAGTGGGTTTGTTTGAAAAAAATAAATTGGCCAATGTGTTTACTTGATTCCATTGGCTTTTCTTACATACAATTCCAAGGCTCCAGTCATTGATGGAGCTTCTGGAAGTGGGGCTTCTATATCCAAAAAGAGATTGGCATCTTTTACGGCCTTGGCTGTAGTAGGACCAAACGCTGCTATGCGAGTATCATTCTGTTTGAAGTTGGGAAAGTTGACGAAAAGTGAATTAATCCCTGATGGACTAAAGAATGCTATTATATCGTATTTGACATCATCCAAATCAGATAAGTCAGATGCTACAGTTCTATAAATCACAGCCTCAATAAAGTTGAAACCATTTTGTTTCAAAAAATCGGGAATATCATTCTTCCTAATATTTGAACAAGGGAAAAGAAACTTTTCGTTTTTATGCTTTTTAAGGATTTCAGTAAGTTCTGTGGCAGTTTTCAATCCTGTAAAAATCTTACGCTTGCGAATCACTATGTACTTCTGCAGATAGTTTGCTGTCTGTTCTGAAATGCAAAAGTATTTGGTAACAGCTGGCATCTCAATTTTTGCTTCCTGACATATCCTGAAAAAATTGTCCACAGAATTTCTGCTGGTGAAGATAACTGCCGAATACTCTAGAAAACTTATTTTATCTTTTCTAAATTCCTTGAAAGGAACACTTTCTACTTTTATGAAAGGCCTGAAATCAATTTTTAAGTTATACTTCTTTGCTAATTGTCCGTAGGGTGATTTATCATCTGCTGGTTCAGGCTGAGAAACCAAAATGCTCGATACCTTTTTTAGCCTGCTTTTCTCAACTTCTTGTACTTCTGCTTGACTCATAGGTTAGTTCCCTCCTTAATTGGCTATACCGACCAAAACCATCAACGGTATTATTTCGGTGGCGCAAAGATATGAAATTATCGTAAGTTGGAATAGGGAGGTTGTCTTATTTAATGACAGAAGAATATTTGTACCTCGAAGCAAAGCGTAGAAATAAATAGCATATTCCTGCCATTTTAGAAAATTTTGATCATCCAAGGTTTGGCTCAAATAAAGTACTGCGGTGAGAAAAGCCAAAATAACTGAAAGCGAAGCTGATACTCGAATAGACTGTGAAACATGGAATCTTGAGAAGCTTCCATTTGAAAAAAGCAATCCCAATAGAGAAGCTGATAAGTACATATATAGATGTATACCGAGCCAAGAATACGTTTGGTTCCAATAATTCAAATTTGAGAACTGTCCGGAACCTTGCGCAGAGATTCTAAAAAAAACAAAAGTGGTTATGATTATGGCTACCCATGACAAAATGTGATAAAAAGAAACTCTATATCTTGGACCTGATATTTCATGAATGCTTGACTTGGTAAGGAACTTCTGGGGCAGTAATGATTCCCCAAATACCTGCGTATCTGCTTTTATAAATGCCACAATACTTAAGATTAGTATCCAGAAAACTCCTACGATGGTTGATCTATATGAGAAATATGCATTTTCTACTTTATCCATTCTATCAGAAAGCAACGTATCTACAGATTCTAAATAAATATGGGTATCCCCTAATGGCTTATTATCAGGTTGATATAACGAGAAATACAAGTGTCCATTGCTATGAAATTCCTTATAATCAAGTGGTGCTAGAGTTAACGAATCGCCTTTTGAATGTTTGGTGAGCAAAATTCCGTTTAAAAAAACAGCCATATCTGAGGACCTAGTATACATGACAATGTTTTTCCCTCGTAGCTCAAGTGTATCCAGTTGTAGGAAAGCTTGATAGGTAGGGATGGCTTCGCTAGGATTCAGATAGTAGTATGTACCTGATTCTACATAAATGATTTTATCTGTAATGTCAAATAAGGAGGCACGAACAGGGAAGCAGCCTAAACAGAGATATAGAAAGAATGATAGTTTAAGGCTATGCTTCATTCGATTTAGAAAATCTATACTGTACTATTTCCAAAACTGCAATCAATAGGGCCGTGAATAATCCAATCAACCCAATAATTACAGTATTGCTCCATTCCTGCTGCCATAATGCAGCTATGCAAAAAAGGCCGTTGGTTGCCAATAAGCCTAAAATAGTTTGGATATTACTCAATCCGAACTTGGCTAAGACATGATGAATGTGGTTCCTATCTGGTGAAAAAGGTGAGGAACCTTTTAGTATTCGTATTACGAAAACTCTTAAGGTGTCAACAATCGGTACAATTAAAATAGCAATTGCGATGGCTGGAGCATTGGCTACAGGTGATGTTTCAACAAATTTGATAGCCAATACAGATATGATAAAACCGCTTACCAAGGAACCTGTATCACCCATAAAAATGATTGCATTTTTAAAGTTGTAACGAAGAAACCCCAACATACTTCCCACCAACCCAATAGCAACCATGCTATAAGCCAACCCTACAGAAGTGCCAGCCATAAAGAACAAATACCCAAACACTACACATATAAATACAACTATACTCCCTGCCAAGCCATCTATGCCATCCAATAAATTGATACTATTGGTAAGTCCGATGATCACTAAAAATGAAAAAGCATAGCTAAATCCGAGATCCAACTCATAAATGCCCAAAAATCCTTGAAAGGTAGTAATCCTAATATCTCCTATGAAAAGAATAATGCCTGTGGCTAGAACTTGGACAAAGAATTTCTTAAACGCAGATACCGAGACAATATCATCCTTGACTCCAATAAAAAAGAGGATCATACATCCTGCCAACAGCTGTTGAATGCCAAATGAAATTTGACCAAAAATGGTAATTGCAGACATAAACCCCGCAAAAATGGCCAAACCACCAAGCCTAGGTGTGAGTTCATCGTGTACTGTTCTGGCATTGGGCTCATCGAGCAACTTCTTAATGTGTGCTACAAAAATGATAGAGGGTATAGAAAATACCGACACGAAAAATGACCAAACGAAAATAAGAACTAAGTCTATCATATACTCCTCTTAGGAAACTGTGGAATCATATGATTAAAATCTGCTAACGTATCCAAAGTGGATTTTCGATAAGTTAAAGTTAAAAGGCTGGTTCTGATCTTTTCCCAATGCATAGACAAAATTAAAAACACCCTGACCGGAAGCAAAACTAAATCCCAAGCCAAGTCCCAAGGGCAAGTCTTCACTGTACTCAGTCTGTAATTGGTAATACATATATCCTTGATCAGCAAAAACTAAAAAGTAAGTGGTAGGCTCCAAGAATACCCTCAATTCCGTAGTAAGGATAGCGTATCGAGAAGCGAAAAAAAAGTTTTGATTGAATCCACGCATAGTATTAAGACCTCCTAGTCTATAAAGCTCATTGAAAAACAATGGAGAATTCTCAATATATCCACCCAAGACCCTTGATAGTAAAACCCATCGCTTATGTATGGGAATAAATGCATTGATGTCACCTTTAGCTGTCAGCTGGGCGGATCGAGTTTCTACTGCCAATCCAATTTCTTGAGACTGTGCCAAAGTCCTAGTGCCTGCCGTGGCTTCTACATCCAGCCTAATGCCAGCATGCGGGTAAAACAAATCATCAAGTCTTATAAGACTGTATCCGAGTCCATAATTGACCAATCGTGAGCTGTTAAAACTTGAATTTGATAAATTGGGAGCAGAAATTCCCCCACCTAAAATTTCTGAATTTCTTAAACCTGCTAAAAAAAAGATAGTGCCTGATCGGGCCAAGTTGATGCCAAGTGAAATCATTCTGTCAACGTTTAAAAAAGAAGTATCTTCCTTGAGAAGACTAAATCTAAGTTTGATATCTAATGGAGAACCTAATATCCTCGGATGACCATAGGCCATATCCAATTGTTGGCTTTGTGCTTTCTGCCGAAGCCACTGCACCTGAAGCGTTTTACCCGATCGAAATAGATTTTGCAATTTGAGATTAAACTCTCCAGTCAGTAACAGCTGATTAGGAACTTCTTCATTGGGTAATAATCCAACAATCCCATCAATTTGACTGGCGGATCTGTCTTGCAGTGGAAGCCGAACCGCTGCCTTGCCTTCAGAAAAGGTAAGCGCTGGCTGACCCTTAAGTTGCAAAAAAGGCAGCATTCCAATCTTGTACTTGATATTCTTTATATCTCTTTCTCTATACACTTTTGTAGAAATAAATCCCAAATAGCGCTTTAACCAGACAGGATTCACTTTGACATCTTGATCAATAATGAGTGTGTCGTATGTAATTTTAGGGCCAGATTGTAAATGCCACTGCGCTTCTATCCTCCCTTCATCCAAAGATATGGTATCTAGGAAAACATAGGCAAAAGGGTAGCCACTATCCGCTAAGGCATCTACAAGATTCTTTTGAATGCTCTTTATTCTTTGAGGATATGCCACTTTATTGGCGAAGTGTTTTG
>DAINOB010000066.1:0-10123 GCA_036735585.1 Cytophagales bacterium
GCTCGTGTCCATTCAAATTCCAATCCTTTGTATGAAGGAGGCACGAGCTGCTAAATCTCGCTACGGAAATGGCTGCGTCCGTAAAAATAGTGTGTTCTATCTTGTAAGTGATCTACTCACTGTGCTGCCCACTACACCCACAATAGTTATAATCGCCATCAAAAGCCGATAATCGCGAAACCTGACACTAATTCTATTTAATTTCTATTTTTGCTCTCTTTATCCTGAACTATGTCTATAGAAGTAAAGGGTCTGCTAAAGACTTTTGGAACTCAACATGCTGTCGATCATATATCGTTTTCTGTCGCCAAAGGAGACATCTTAGGATTTCTAGGCCCCAATGGCGCAGGCAAATCTACCACCATGAAAGTAGCCACAGGATACATTCCTGCCACAGCCGGGCGTGTGGAAGTTTGCGGAATCGATGTGAGTGAGCAACCCCTGGCGGTAAAGCAGAAGATCGGTTACCTCCCAGAGCAAAATCCCCTCTATCTCGATATGTACGTTCATGAATACCTCGGCTTTATTGGCAGCGTGCATGGACTGAAAGGCGCAAAACTTAAAGATAGAGTACAAGAAATGGTTCAACTGACTGGACTCACCCGGGAGCAAAACAAAAAATTGGGCATGCTTTCCAAAGGCTACAGGCAGCGTGTAGGTCTGGCTCAGGCGCTCATTCACAATCCTGAAGTGGTGATATTAGATGAACCTACCTCTGGGCTTGACCCCAATCAAATCGTAGAAATCAGAGAGCTGATCAAAAGTGTAAGCAAGGAAAAAACCATGATCCTTTCCACGCACATCATGCAGGAGGTAAAGGCAGTTTGTAATCGTGTGGTGATCATCAACTTGGGTAAAATTGTAGCTGACTCTCCAATTGCTGAGCTGGGAGGAAAAAGCACAGGCAAGCAGTTGGTCGTTGAGTTTGCCGATGATTTGGTAAGCGCAGGATTTTTTGAAAGCATCCCTATGATTATTCAAGTGCAAAAGCGCGCTCCCGGACTTTGGGTAGTATCCAGCGATCATCCCACAGATGCCAGGGCGGCCATATTTGCAAAAGCTGCACAAGAAAAACTCAACCTCATAGGACTAAGGGAGGAAGAAAGCTCCCTAGAGAAAATATTTCAGCAACTCACCAAATCCAGCCAATAACATGTGGATGATTTTTAAAAAAGAGCTGAACGCCTTTCTAAACAGTGTCATTGCCTACTTGGTGGTAATTGTATTTCTGCTGGCCACCGGCCTCTTTATATGGGTAATTCCTCAAACCAGCATTCTGGAGTATGGCTTTAGCGACTTAAACGATCTATTTTTTAGAGCGCCCTTGGTTTTTCTTTTTTTAATTCCTGCCATCACCATGCGATCCTTTGCTGAAGAGAAAAAGGCTGGAACCTTGGAGCTGCTCCTCACACTTCCTGTCACCGATCTTCAGATCATCATCGGGAAGTATCTAGCAGCCTTTAGTTTGGTGATCTTCGCCTTGCTTCCTACTTTGGTGTATTATGGGAGTGTTTACTGGTTGGGCTTGCCTCCTGGTAATATCGATAGTGCAGGATTTACAGGTTCCTTCCTTGGTCTTTTGCTTTTGGGTGCAATTTTTACCGCAGTGGGTGTTTTTGCCTCCTCCATTACAGACAGTCAAATCGTGGCTTTTATCATTGCCATTATCTTTTGTTTCCTCCTTTATTTTGGTTTTGATCTGGTGGCAGAGGTGAATGTTTGGGGCACATGGTCAGAGACGGTCCGCAATTTTGGAATTTCCTACCACTACACAGCTTTAGCCAAAGGACTGATTGACTCAAGAGATCTGGTGTATTTTCTCAGCATTATTGCCTTGATGCTGGGTGCTACAAAATTCGTTTTAGGCATGCGCAAATGGTAAGCCCTATGGATAGCAAAAAACAAAAAAATAGAAAATGGGCTGATACTGTAGCCTTTCTGTTGTTTGCATTAGGGCTGGTATTGCTCAATATCGCTAACTCAGGATTTTTCTTCCGTCTGGACTTGACCGAAGAGCAACGATATTCTATCAATCCGGCCACCAAAAACATGCTACGAAATCTCGAAGATGTGGTCACCGTGGAAGTGTATTTGGATGGAGAAATGCCTGCGGGCTTCAAGCGCTTCCAACGCTCCATCAAGGAAACACTCAATGAATTCCGTATTTATGGTGGTGACAATATTCAATATTTCTTTACCGATCCTTCGGCAGGCTTAACGGGTGAGGCCTTAAACAATGCCTACTTATCGCTGGCAAAAAAAGGATTGACTCCCACCAACCTTACTATAAACCAAAAGGACCAAAGGGTAGAGAAAATCATCTTCCCCGGTGCAATGGTGAGTTATCAGGGTCGTGAACAAGCGGTTTTGATGCTCAAAGGAAATTTCAGCGCCCCACCAGAGATCAGGATCAACCAATCGATAGAAGGTATAGAATTCGAATTGGCCAAAGCCATTCAAAAATTGAGCAGACCAACAAAGAAAAAGATAGCAGTAACCTCTGGGAATGGCGAGTGGAGCGACAATGAATTGGTTTCCATCGGTGGGTTTATGAGTGAGTTTTATGACATCGAGCGGATCAATTTAAGGGAAAGAATAGACCTGAAGGGATTTGATGCCGTTATTGTGCCTGGCCCTGATTCTACTTTTAGCGAAGCGGATAGATTCAAGATTGATCAATTTATAGTAAAGGGTGGTAAAGCCCTAATTCTTCTGGATGTAGTGGCCGCCAGAATAGACAGTATCGGGGAGCAGGGTACGTATGCTTTAGCTAAAGAAACAGGTTTGGAAGATTTGCTTTTCAAACTTGGCGTAAGGCTCAATCCCGACCTCATTCAAGATTTGTACTGCTCTCCTATCCCCTTGTTTGTGGGCTATGAGGGCGATAAACCTGTCACTAAACTCACTCCGTGGAAGTTTTATCCCTTGATCAATCAATTTTCCGATCATCCCATCACCCGAAACTTGGATGCCATCTACAGCAAGTTTGTGGGTTCTATGGATACGGTAAAGTCTGATGGAATAATAAAAACTCCTCTGATCTTCACTTCAAAAAACAGCAGAATCATTCCTGCCCCAGTTAGACTTAATTTCTCTGAGGTGAGAATTAATTTGGATCCAAAAATCTTCAACAAAGGGCCCATGCCAGTAGCGTATTTATTGGAAGGTTCCTTCAAATCCTCCTTTGAAGGCAGGGTAAAGCCAGAAGCCATAGAAAAGTTAAAGTATATGCTACAGGATAAGCCTTCCAAAGTGATTGTGGTCAGCGATGCAGATATCATAGCCAATGATATGACCAGTCAAGGCCAAGCCAGACCTGTAGGCTATGATCGATTTACGCAAATGCAGTTTGCCAACAAAGACTTTATCCTCAATGCGCTTGAATATCTCTTGGATGATAGTGGAGTGATTCTTTCCAGAACCAAACAAGTGACTTTCAGGCCGATGGACAAAGAGAAACTTTCTGCCTACCGTACTCAAATGCAAGTGATCAATGTCGGTTTGCCCATATTCTTGGTCTTGCTCTTTGCTTTCTTTCGAACCCGTTATGTAAAATCAGTCTATCAACGTAATTCTGTCTGACCTATGAATATGAAAAAATTAATCCCTGCACTTGCTGGAATCCTGGTATTGGCTTTGTTGGCTTGGTGGGCCTATCAAAAAAACGACACCAAGTCCACCTTGAATATCAAAGACATAGCATTTGCTGTAGAAGACACCTCTGCTATTGATAAAATTTTTGTTGCTTATAAAGACGGAACACCTTCTGCATTATTCACAAGGAATACCGATGGCAGTGGCTGGACAATTAATGAGAAATTTAAAGTAAGGTCCTCTCGCATGAGAATAATCATGGAGACTTTGGTGGGCGTGAAAGTGCGTAGGCCCATCTCCAAAGCAGAGCACGATCAAGTAATCAAGACCTTGGCCACGGATGGGATCAAAATAGAAGTGTATCAAAAAGGTCAACTGGTGCGCACCTTCTTTTTAGGCCCTGAAAATCCGCAAAGTGATAGCAATTATGCCATTCTAGACAATTCCGACAACCCATATTTGGTTCACCTTCCTGGCCACAATGGTATCATAGATGTGCGCTTCAGAATTGATGAAACAGAGTGGAGAGACAATCAGATTTTCAGCTCCAATTATTTTGACATCACCGAAGTGAAGGTAGAGTATTACCAAGACCCCGAAAACAATTACCACATCACCAGAGGTCCAGAAGGATATGCTGTGAATGGAAGTACAGATATTGATACCTCCTTCGTTCTCAATTACTTAGGGAAATTTAAATCCGTGTATGCGGAAACCATTTACAAACCAGATTATTATGAAAGTTTCCTAGACTCCTTGCAGGGCGTAGGTGCAACAGGCAAACTTGTGTTGGTAGATAAAAACCAAAAAAACAGTAATACACTTGAGTTCTTTATGAACCCTGAAAATGAAAACGTTTTTTTCGCTACAGATAAGCGCATTGGTGGATTGATTCGTATTCAACATGAAAGCTTTAAAGGACTCCTATACATCAAAAAAGGCTTTTTTAAAGCAGGCAGCAAGGTCCCTTGATTACTAGCCAACCCTTGACATATTCGTTTGTTTATTTTCTATCTTTGCCAAGCTTTTGACCGTTAATTTTCGGTTTTGTTTTCCACATTCTTATCGCTCCGAAACACCATAGTATGAAGTTTTTAGTATCCTCATCCGCTCTACTCAAGCAACTTACCTCCATCAATGGAGTGATCTCTGCAAGTCCGGTGGTACCCATCCTAGAGAATTTCCTTTTCGAAATTCATGATGGCACGCTCACCATCACTGCATCAGATTTGCAAACTTCCATGATCACGGAGATGCAAATTGACAGTAAAGACAATGGAAAGATTGCCGTGCCTGCGCGGATTCTGATCGATACACTGAAAAATCTTCCTGAGCAACCAGTAAACTTCTCTGTGGATGAGGATACGTACACCATAGAAATTAGCTCTGACAATGGTAGATATAAGTTGGCTGGCGAAAATGCTACTGATTTCCCCAAGGTGCCTTCTGTGGCTACCAATTATTCTCTGGAAATGCCAGCAGATGTTTTAGAAAAAGCCATTTCAAATACTATCATCGCAGCCTCCAACGATGAGCTCAGACCCAGCATGATGGGAGTTTTTGTAGACCTTACGGATTCTGCCACCACCTTTGTGGCCACCGATGGACACAGATTGATTCGGTATCGCAGGGTAGATGTGGCGAGTGATGCAAACATCAGCATCATCATTCCTAAAAAGTCATTAAATCTGCTTAAAAGCGCCATTCCAGCAGATTCGAGTACGGCTAAATTGGAATTTAACACTTCCAATGCTTTCCTCACATTTGGAAATTTAAAGATGATCTGTCGCCTCATAGACGAGCGATTCCCTGATTACCAAAATGCAATACCCGCCAACAACCCGAATCAATTGTTTATCGATCGATTAGAGTTTTTGAATTCACTGAAGCGTATAGCCATTTATGCCAACAAATCCACCTATCAAGTGCGACTCAAATTGGCTGGCAGTGAATTGCAAATCTCAGCAGAAGACCTTGATTTCTCCAATGAGGCCAATGAGCGTCTATCCTGTGAATATGAAGGTCAGGATATGGAAATTGGATTTAATGCCAAGTTCTTAATTGAAATGCTGAGCAATCTAGACGCAAGACGCATTTGTTTGCACATGTCAGTACCAAGCCGTGCTGGCTTGATCACACCTGCCGAGCAGCAGCCCAATGAGGACATTCTTATGTTGGTAATGCCGGTAATGCTTGCCAACTACGCCTAATAATTACTTTAAGGAATTAAGGCTTCCGGCATTCGCCTCTCTATTCGTCTGATTTTTGTTTTCAAATAGGGAGAAGGTCGCTTTGCCGACCACACCCGAGGATTGGGTAGAATTGCAGCAATAGAGGCTGCCTCTTTAGAGGTAAGTGCTGATGCGGATTTGTTGAAGTAATGAGTTGCAGCAGCCTCAACCCCATATACGCCCTGGCCCATTTCTGCCCAGTTAAGATACTTGTTTAGAATCTTTTTCTTGCTCCAAAAGCTCTCCATGATGGCTGTAAAGTACAACTCAAGTGCCTTACGAATAAAGCTTCTTCCTGGCCATAAAAAGAGATTCTTGGCTACTTGCTGAGTAATGGTACTGGCGCCAGCCTTTTGCTTACGTTTTTTATTCCGCTTTTCAGCTTGCTCTATTGCCTCAAAATCAATCCCGTGATGCATCATAAAGCGTGCATCTTCAGTACTGATTACAGCTCTTTTCATGGGTTCAGCTATGTGGTGGTAAGGCACTAGGATTTGCTTAGGAAACTTTTTTGTTTTCAACATCTCCTTCACCACCAAATAATTAAAGAGTGGATCAAAAAAACCTGTGTACAACACCCAGCAAACCGCGAAACACTGTAAAGCTCCAACCATTGACAAGAACAAGCCCAACCCACGATAGATCGAGCTATTTTTGTACCTTCGATCGTTTTTTCTCAACGTAATTATCCACCTATTCAATTGATTCATTTGACTGCGCTGAAGTTTAAAATTAAAGGCACTCGATCATCTTGGGTATCCAAAGATAGTGTTTTGAGTATTGTTTTGCTGCTCTGCCTCCTTGGGACCAGTTGCGATTCCTCCGATAAAAAGGCCATAGAAAAGGCAAGAGCGGAAATGGGCCAAGGCAACCCAAGAAAGGCCATCGAGGCTATAAGCTCTATGCACTCTCCCGAAAAATCATCTGAAGCCCTCATAATCAGAGGAGTAGCCTTTGTAGAGCTAAATCTTTGGGACTCTGCTGTACTGGATTTTAACCAGGCAATCTCATTGGATCCTACCAATTATAAACCCTATTACAACAGAGCCTTGGTGCGCATTGAGCAAGGCAAGCCTGCCGAAGCCTTGGAAGACTACAACAAAGCTTTAAAATTAGATCCCTCCGTTGCTGACATTTATTTAAACAGAGGAGCACTTCAGTTTATGCTCAACAAATACAGCGAAGCCATCTATGATTTCGAAAAAGTGTTGGAGAAAAAATCACTTGATCCGCAGGCTATGGGCAATCTTGGATATATGTATCTGAGCACAGGAAACTTCCAAGGGGCTAAAGCGCAGTATGAAAAACTGCTGGAAACGGACTCCTTAAATTCAAGGGCACATTTTGGTTTGGGTCGTGCACTCATAGAACTTGGCGATCAAGACAAAGGGTGTACACATTTGCAAAAATCTCTGGACTTGGGCTATGCTTCTGCCATCAAAATCCTTTCTGTATATTGCATAAAATCAAACAAATAAGCAAAAAGCCATACATAACAGAAATAGGCATTGATGTTCAAAAGGCAGCATCGTTGCTCAAAAAGGGTGAATTGGTATCTATCCCCACTGAGACTGTTTATGGACTTGCTGGCAATGCACTAGATCCAAGAGTAGTTGCAAAGATATTTGAAGTAAAAAACAGACCCTATTTCGATCCTCTTATCGTGCATCTTTCCCACCAAGATGCAGTTGATACCTATGCGATTTGGTCACATCCAGAGCTCAAAATACTGGCAAAACATTTTTGGCCTGGGCCGCTTACCCTTTTGCTTCCCCGCAAGGATACTATTCCAGATCTCATCACCTCTGGCTTGCCTAGAGTTGGCTTGAGAGTGCCTTCACACCCTTTAACTCTTGAGTTGCTAAGTAAACTGAATTTCCCCTTAGCAGCTCCCAGTGCCAATCCCTTCGGCTATGTAAGTCCAACAAAAGCAGAGCATGTGATGGAACAAATGGCTAGCAAGATTTCGTACATTCTAGATGGTGGTCCTTGTGCTGTTGGGGTAGAGTCTACAATCATAGGTATGGAAGAAGACGAATTGGTGGTGTATAGAAAAGGAGGCGTCACCATAGAGCACATTATAGAAGTTACTGGTAGATCTCCACGAGTTCTCTCACAAGGATCTGATCCAAAAGCACTTGCAGCGCCTGGCATGACCGATTCGCACTATGCTCCAGCAAAACCACTTTACTTTTTTGAAGACCCTTCAGAGCCCCTACCCCATTTTCTTCAAGACTTAAGCGTAGGATCTATTTCTTTAAAGTCGTTGGCAAATTCCTCAAGATTTGTGATTGGAAAAGTTTTGTCCGAAAGCGGAGACATGCAAGAAGCTGCTGTTAACCTTTTTTCTGCCATTCGATCTTTAGATGCTGCTCCTATCGATGCCATTGTAGCATATCGCGTACCGGACACAGGTCTTGGTTGGGCGATCAATGACCGATTGTATCGTGCTGCTATAAAAAGAGCTTGAACCCTATGTGCTTTCAGCTTATTTTTACGAAAAAATGCCATGAAAAATAGCACATTACTTTTTGCAGCAATCACGCTCTTTGCCTTCTCCTGTAATCAATCCGAGAATAAAGGAACAAGTGAAGAGATGACGGTAATAGATGCCCAATATGATTACTTTGGTGATACCATTACCTATCTCAATACGGCCATCGGTCTCGAAACCTTTGAAACATTGATGGAAGAAAACGGTGCCCTTGAAGAGACGATGATCAGCGGAACCGTAGCCGAAGTATGTCAAGCCAAAGGTTGTTGGATGAACTTAGACCTCCCCAATGGCTCTATGATGAAAGTTAAATTTAAAGATTATGCATTCTTTGTACCTAAGGATATCGCAGGGAAAGAAATAGTAATCAAAGGTGCTGCAGCTTTAGATACCACCACAGTAGAAGAACTTCGCCACTATGCCGAAGACGCGGGCAAGTCTGAAGAAGAAATTGCTGCCATCAATGAACCAGAAATTGGCTACAAGTTTCTGGCTTCAGGTGTAGCGGTAAAAAAATAATTACACTAGGTAAAGCAAGAAAAGCCTGAGGTACTCTCGGGCTTTTTTATTTTTGGACTACATATGAGAAAACTCACCTTCCTATTCTTACAAAGCCTTTTGATTTGTATAGTTAATCTTTTGCAGGCGCAGAAGATCGACTATCGCATTGGTTTTATAGAGCCACACACCCACTATGCAGAAGTGGAAATGCAATTATCGGGTTGGGCTGCCGATACACTTGAAGTACGCATGCCCGTGTGGGCCCCAGGCAGCTATTTGGTAAGAGAGTTTTCAAGGCATGTAGAATCATTCTCTGCGCAAGTGGCAGATAAGCCCTTGATTTTCAAAAAAACAACCAAAAATGCATGGCAGGTCTATGGAACCTCTCAAAAAGATGTTGTTCTGAAATATAGAGTGTACGCCAATGAATTGAGTGTAAGAACCAGCCACATTGATGACAGTCATGCTTATCTAAATGGTACCAGTGTGTTTATGTACTTAAAAGGGCAGAAAGAATGGCCGGTAACACTCAAGGTAGTGCCCTTTCACACCCACAAACAACTATCTACGGCTCTTAAAGCGACTGCCGATGATCCCTATTTATTCATGGCAGAGAATTATGATGAGCTGGCTGATGCTCCTATTGAAATTGGAAATCAAGAAATTATAAAGTTTGATGCACTAGGTATTCCACACGAGCTTTGTATGGTTTGGAATGCGGACTATGACAGAAGTAAACTCAGTTCAGATTTGAGAAAAATCATTGAAGAGGCCACTTCCATTTATGGCCTTAACCCCGTAAAACGCTATGTCACCATCATCCATCATTTTCCGGGAGCGAGTGGCGGTCTAGAACATAAGAATTCCACTACACTACAGATTAACCCCTCAGGCTATAAAAGAAACTATCATGGAGTTTTGTCCTTGTTTGCCCATGAATATTTTCACGTATGGAATGTAAAGCGGCTTAGGCCTCAGGGACTCGGTCCATTTGACTACGATCAAGAAGTATATACAGATTTGCTATGGTTTGCAGAGGGGTTTACTTCATACTATGATGAATTGATTCCCTTAAGAGCAGGTTTATCCACACCAGCAGATTATTTAAAAAGTATGGAATCACTCATTTCAAAGGTAGAGCGCAGCCCTGGAAACGAAGTAATGACACTCGCAGAAAGCAGTTTTGATGCCTGGATAAAGTTTTATAGAAGAGATGAAAATAGTGGCAACTCACAAATAAGTTACTACGACAAAGGTCACTTGGCTGGAATGCTTCTTAATGCCTGGATAATCAATGAAACCA
>DAINOB010000067.1:0-10052 GCA_036735585.1 Cytophagales bacterium
AAATGCTAACCGGAATCAATCCCCAGGATTATGTAGAATATCAGAGAATGCAGTATGCCATTGATTTGCTTAGAACTACCAAGATGAGTATCCGCGATCTTTCTAGGAAGATTGGTTATAAAGATACTGCTTACTTCTGTCGTAGATTTAAGATGATGTTCGGAATTCCTGCCGCTAAAATGCGCAAAAGGGATTCTCTCATCAATGCGATGAAGTACTCAATTTAATTAGAATTACTTACTATTGAAGCCCGGCCTGTAAAGTCCGGGCTTTTTTAATTTACTTTTTTATGAAAGTCAAATCAGCGTTTTTTTGTCAAGAGTGTGGCTATCAGTCGCCCAAGTGGCTAGGCAAGTGCCCCTCCTGTGGGCAGTGGAACAGCATAGTGGAGGAGGTAATCATGAAGGAAGAGGCCAAGGCAGGTACATGGAGATCGGTGAAGCCTACTCAAGAGCCATCAAAACCAAAACGGCTGGAAGACATTTTGTCCGATGAAAATTTTCATAGATCTGTTACTTCAGATGGCGAATTCAACAGAGTGTTGGGAGGTGGTATTGTGCCGGGCAGCCTTGTATTGATAGGTGGAGAACCAGGTATTGGGAAATCTACACTTATGCTACAGATAGCTATGCAAGCAGGACTGGGAAAGATTCTATATGTATCTGGAGAGGAGAGTGAATACCAAATCAAAATGCGGGCTCAACGTTTGAATACCACAAACCCTCAATGCTATTTGCTGGCTGAAACCGCTATACAACAAGTATTTAGGCATGCTGAGTCATTGCAACCTTCGCTATTGATCATAGATTCAATACAAACACTACAATCAAGCTTGATAGATGCCGCGGCAGGCAGTATTTCACAAGTAAGAGAATGTACTGCTGAGCTTATGCGATTTGCAAAGGAAACCCACACACCTGTGTTTCTGATCGGTCATATTACCAAGGAAGGTTCATTGGCCGGCCCAAAAGTGCTTGAGCATATGGTGGATACTGTATTACAATTTGAAGGCGACAGGCACATGAACTACAGATTATTGCGAGCAAGTAAAAACAGATTTGGCCCCACATCAGAGTTGGGGATCTATGAAATGCAAAATCAGGGACTGCGCGAAGTGACCAACCCAAGTGAGATTTTACTTACTCAGAGAGAGAATCCTTTGAGTGGTGTGGCCATCTCCTGCACTATGGAAGGGAATAGACCATTGCTCATCGAACTTCAGGCTCTTGTGTGCCCTGCGGCTTTTGGAATGCCTCAAAGGACAAGTACTGGATTTGATCAAAAACGACTGCACATGCTTCTTGCAGTTTTAGAACGAAGAGGAGGCAAGCGAATGAGCACTCATGACGTCTTTTTGAATGTAGCTGGCGGTCTTAGAATTGATGACCCAGCCAATGATTTGGCCGTTTGTATGGCCATATTAAGTTCATTAGAAGAGGTTTATTTGCCCAATCATTCGTGTTTTGCTGGCGAGGTGGGACTTGGTGGTGAGGTGAGATCAGTGCAAAGGGTGGAAAGTAGAATTGCAGAGGCACAGAAACTAGGATTCAAAACCATCTACATCAGCAGCTACAATAAAAAAGGTTTAGACTTGTCAGCGTTTACCATAACCATTAGAGCAGTGGGTAGGCTTGAAGAAGTGTATGCTGAATTATTTTGATTTTAAGCATCTATTAGCTTAATCCCAAAATTGCATCACCTTCCATTCTTATTTGCAAAGCTTGAGGTGATTTTGGAAGCCCAGGCATTCGCATAATCTCTCCTGCAATTACAACTATAAATCCAGCACCTGAGTTGATCACCAGATCATCGATTTCTAGAATAAAATCGGATGCTATTCCAGTTGCCAAAGGATCGCCACTAAAAGAATATTGAGTTTTTGCCATGCAGATGGGAAGATGGCTCAGACCCAATGCCTCTATTTTCTTCAGTTTTTGTTTAGCTTTTTTACTTAGGTTAATTCCCTTGCCCCGATAAATTTGGGTAACAACTTTTTCAATTTTTTGAAGAATGGTATCCTCAAGATCATAGGTATGCTTGATGACTTGAGATTCATCTTTCGAATTATTTACAAGATCTACTATGGTTTGGGCTAATTTTTCAGCACCCTTTCCGCCTTGAGCAAAGCCTGTATTTTCAGCAAATGCAGCACCTGAATGTTTGCACCAATCGGCTACGATTTGTATTTCCTCTGCATAGTCAAAAGGGAAGGTATTGAATGCCACCACTACAGGAGGGCCAAATGCTTTCATGTTTTCTATGTGGACCTTCAAATTGAGAAGTCCACGTTGCAAGCCCTCTTTATCAGGATTTTTAATGTTGGCTTCCGGAGTTCCACCATGCAGCTTTAAGGCTTGCGAAGAAACCACGATAACTGTAGCGGCAGGATTGAGTCCCGAAATTCTACACTTGATATTCATGAATTTCTCTCCACCTAAATCTGCTCCAAAACCTGCCTCTGTGATCACATAGTCAGCCAACGAAAGGGCCATTTTAGTGGCAATTACAGAGTTACAGCCATGGGCTATATTGGCAAAAGGACCTCCATGAACCAATACAGGTGTTCCTTCGGTGGTTTGCACGAGATTGGGCATAAAGGCATCTTTGAGCAAAGCCATAATAGCACCACCCACTTTAAGATCTGCTACGGTAAAAGGCTCATCTTCATACGTGTAGCCAAGTACGATTTTATGGATTCTTTTTTCAAGGTCTGCATACGATTCTGCAAGGCAAAAAAGCGCCATAATTTCAGAGGCAGGAGTAATGTCAAACCCGGACTCTGTTGGAACCCCATGACTGCTTCCCCCCAAACCTGTAAGCACATTTCTCAATTGCCTATCGTTGATATCTAAAACACGTTTCCACGTAATCTGCTTAAGGGCTCTGTGATTGAAGTATTTATAATTATCCAGCAGGGCAGAGAGCATATTGTGAGCAGTGGTGATGGCATGAAAATCTCCGTTAAAGTGAAGATTGATGTCATCTGCGGGGTGAATCTGAGACAACCCACCTCCAGTAGCTCCCCCTTTCTGGCCAAAACACGGACCTAAAGAAGGTTCTCTTAATGCAGCAATTGCATTTAAACCTAAGCTTTGCATACCTTGACTGAGGGCAATAGAAGTGGTGGTCTTGCCAACTCCGGCCTTATTTGGTGTGATTGCTGTAACAAGAATCAGCTTTCCTTTTGGTTTCTCTTTGATCAATTCTAGGTTGAGCTTGGCCTTGAAGTGACCATAAGGAATCCATTGAGAATCTTCAAGTCTCATGGCCCCTGCAATGCTTTTAATGGGTTTCATGTAGTGTATTTAGTCTTTCTTGAGTCTTGCAACTTGAATAAAGCGGTCGTCAGTAAGCGCGTGCATAAATGCTTCTAATTGCTCTTTCTCAACCTCAGTAAGGCCTATCGGCTCCAACATCAATGAATCCATTCCAATAGGATCAGTTACAAAATTGTGAGGATTATCATAGTAATCTATTACCTCTCTCAAGGTTTTGAACGCACCATTGTGCATGTAGGGCGCAGTAACTGCCACATTACGCAGTCCTGGAACTTTGAATTTCCCTAGGTCATCTTTGTTTTTAGTCACCACATATCTACCCTTATCAGTCAAATCTTGATTGTTAAAGAGACCTATGTTTCTAAATTCATCTCCTGTAAAATCAGGTCCAAAGTGGCAATCGAAGCATTTGCCTTTTTCCATAAATATATTTCTTCCAGCTATTTGTTGAGGAGTCATGGCCTCTGAATCTCCTGACATCCATCGATCAAAAGGTGTTTTGGATGTCTCTAAAGTTTCCTGAAATGCCGCTAAAGCTTCTCCTAGATTTTCGGCAGTGGCTTTGTCACGGAACACTTTCCGAAAATATAGCTTATACTCGGAATGTTGATTTAATCGATCAAGTGCCTCCTGAATGGGAAGATTCATTTCTATTGGATTTTCAATGGGTCCTAAAGCTTGTTCAGCCAAAGAGTTTGCCCTGCCATCCCAAAAAAAGTGCGTTCTTGAGGCCATATTCATCACTGAAGGTGTATTTCTTAAGCCTAATGATCCATTTACCCCTGTGCTCACCACAGCGGTATCAGCAAAAGCAAAAGCTGGAATGTGGCAACTGGCACAGCTGATGCTGCTATCCAGCGATAGCATTTTTTCTTCAAAAAGCAGTTTGCCCAATTCAGCCTTGGACTTTGGAGCCTCAGTTCGAAAAGCTACTGCCGCCATGTAAGCCACAAGGCAGAAACTGGCAGCTATAACTTTTATCCTTTTACGATTTGGCATGAGCTACAAAAGTAAGGCTAATACCATTTGAAAATCCTGACACCAATCATCAAAGCGGTAAATCCTATGGCATTTAAGATTAAAATCGGAGCCCATGCCACTTCCCAACCAGCACCTTCATTAAATATGGCACGCATAGTATCTGATAATTGGGTAAGCGGTAACGTTTGAATAATAATTTTTGACCACTCAGGGAATCCCTCATAACTGAAAAAAATGCCTGAAAGCAGCATCATAGGCAGTGTAATAGCATTGATCAGGCCATTGCCCACTTGAGGATTTGCAGCCCTACTGCCCATTAAAACAGCAATTCCGCCAAAAGCCACCACACCAGAGATTAAAAGAGTGACAAGTACCACCGGATCGCCCGTGATCTTGATTTTGAACAACAACACAGCAAAAATCAATACTGCAATAAATTCTACTGAAGCTATAATCAATCGAGTGGCCATCTGCGCCAAAAAGAAAAGAGGTTTTCGCATGGGAGTAGCCACCATTCTCCTCATTAGTTTTTTTATTCTCAAGTCAATTAAATTCCAGCCAATTCCCCAAATACAAGAGTTCATAAGGCCTAAAGCCAAAAGTCCAGGAACGAGGAAATCAATGTATCTAGAACCTTGTTGAACTAAATAGCTTTCTTTCACATCTAGTGGGGGATATTTGAGGTGTAGCATTTCTAACTTAATCCTATCAGAGGCCAATCTCGCTTCTTCATTTGCAGGATCAAATAAAAACTCCACACCATTACCCGTGCTTTTTGCGATTAGCATCACCTCGCCTCTTTTGAGAAAGTTTAATGCGCTTATGCTGTCCGTAACTACAAGCTTGGCTGAAGGCGCTCGGCTAAGTAGTGAATAGGATTCTGATGCTGAATCTATAACTACCAAGGCCATAGGGAATTTTTGATCCTCTACTTTGTTGGTAAATGCTATTCCTAAAACTCCTGCTAGCCCCATAGGAAACAGCAATGACCAGAAAAGAACAGCTGGCTCTCTCCAAAACTCTTTGAATTGCAACAAAATGATTTGCAGATAGGGATTAATCATTGAGTTGGCGTCCGGTGAGGTTTAAAAATAGATCGTCTAAGGTTTTTTTTCGGCTTTCTATACTTACCAGTTCCATAGATTTTTGCTTCATCCATTCCATGAATATGGGCAGTATTTTCACTGTTTGCGTTACTTCTAGTTTCAGCCCATAGCCTTCATGGGTACGCTCCATGGAATAGACTTCATTTCTAGGCAACTCTGGCAAATCAATAATTTGCTGATTGAGCAAAACTACCATCTGTTCCCCTTTGGTATAGGTATTCAGCAAGGTATCTAGGTCTCCATCTGCAATTATTTTTCCATTATTCATCATCACAATTCTATCGCATAAGAATGCCGCCTCTTCCATATAATGCGTGGTGAGGATCATGGTAGTATGGAAGTGACTTTGCAGATTATGTAAGATAGTCCAAAGTTCTCTTCGGGCTTGGGGGTCTAAGCCAGTGGTGGGTTCATCCAGCAGCAAAACGAGAGGCTGATTGAGCAATGCAAGTGCTAAGGCCAGTTTTTGCCGTTGGCCTCCAGAAAGCTGAGCCGTATAAGCTTTTCTTTTTTCTGGAAGACCTACAAGCTCCATTACCTCTTTACATCGTTCTGAAGAGCAGCCATAAAAACCTCCAAAAAGAATTAAGGTCTCCCAAACAGTCACCTTATCCATAAATCGGGTCTCTTGTAGGCTAATACCGATCATGTTTCTAAGCGCTTGTTCATGATCATTCCAATTTTTCCCAGCGATAGAAATCTTGCCAGCATCGGGCATTTGCAGCCCCTCAATCATCTCAATAAGTGTGGTTTTTCCTGCTCCATTCGGCCCCAACAAACCCAAAAAGGTGCCTTGGCTGATATCCAAATTGATACCATCTACCGCAGTAGTCTGACCAAACTTCTTAGAAACATTTTGTAAGGAAATCACACGCTTTTACTCAATAAAGATGGTTTTGTTAAATGATTTTTTGCCTTTTACTACCAGCAAATACATTCCTGTAGTTAATTCAGGAAGACGTAGGTAAGATCGATCCAAAAATGCCTCAGACTTAAGTATATATTCTTGGCCATGCATAGAAATTAAGAAAAACGTACTTGTTTCTACATCAGCTCCCTGTATGAAGAGTGCGTCTTTTGCGGGGTTTGGATAAATCTCAAATTCTGAGGCAACAAATGGTGCTTGAATCCCTAAAACTTTGCCAACCCAAGGATCGAAGATGATAGGTCCTAACGAACTTTGATCGGGCTTATGAAAAAGGGTGGATTCTATACCAGAACTGTCAACAGTTCCAAAATCATTGTTTTGAGCAAATAGCGTATCTGGTGTATTGTTATATATATGATAGGTGATACCACCATTCACATTATTTGCAAATACATTCAGACCAATATTACTGGTATCATTTCTAAGATCACCCATGTTTGGTTTAGCAGTGTTCTGCACCGTAATGCCCCAAAGATTCCCTGAGATGGTATTTTGAGAAATTACAACGCGCTGTGAGCTGCCGCCATTACAATTGATACCTGACCCACCCAAGATAGGATCATTTTGTATATTGTTATTCAATAGTTGATTGCGTCTGATAAATCCAGTAATAGGAGCACTCTGGCATACGATTCCATAGCGGTTGTTTTGGATCAAATTGTCTTCAATGATTATTCTAGCTTCTATGCCTAATGGAAAGAAGCCAATACCACCAGAGTTAGTAGACTGACCAAGAATCACACAATTTCGAATAATAGCTGTATCAGGGCCTGTGCCTCCCATATTGATCTGAGGACGGTTGCTGTTGTCTGTTACATTGGCTATGATGCTGCAATTTTCCACCAATGGGGCATTTGCAATGTTACCGCCTCCCCCAATCGCGGATCTGGCGTTGTTGGCAAAATAGCAATTGCGAATGATAGAATTTGATCTGAAAAGGTTGATCACATTGGAGGCATTGACTGAATTATTTGAAATAAACCTGCAGCTGTCAAAAAGCACATTGCAATTCAACAATCTATTGCCACCTCCTTCATATTGGTGAAGTTTTCTGATACTGCATGGTCCAGCTAGGTTAATCTCCATGCCTCTGAAATTTTGACCTGCATTGATTGGGCGCATCACCACTGAGTCTGGTGGATCAATAATTAAGGTACCCAGAATGCGAATTTCTATTCCAGCAGCTACAGAAATTGTGGTGTTTTGAACTATCTTAAGTGTATCGGTAGCGGATATAGTAAGTTGAGACGCTATAGAATAGCCTCCTGTAGTGGCAGTGACCACTCCACCTGAACTCACTACAAGCGAATCCATATTCCATGACTTGCTCGATGATGGACTCGTATATTGAGCAATAGCAGAAAATGATGCTGAAATGAAAATTGAAAGAAGAAGTAAGTGTTTGTTCATGATATTTATTTTTAATGTGTGTGTTGTGATAAGCTTTTAATGGTTTGCTGAAATTCTGACCAAATATCATTTACGATGTCCTCAGCTGATTCCACAGCGTTGATTAATGCCGATACCTGACCAATTTCTAATTCACCTTCTTCAAGGTCTCCTTCAAACATGCCTCGTTTGGCTCTTCGTTTACCAAGCAGTTCAGACAATTCTCCTACAGAAGCTCCTTTCAATTCGGCAGCCTTTACTTGCTCGTAAAATTTATTCTTGATCAATCGAACGGGAGTCAGTTGCTTGAGGCTGAGTTCTGTCCCACCTTCATCTGTGTTGACAATGGCCTCTTTAAATGCATCATGTGCAGAAGATTCCCTACTTGCTGCAAATCTACTGCCTACTTGTACTGCTTCTGCTCCCAATGCAAAGGCAGCTGCCATAGCTCTGCCTGAGGAGATTCCCCCTGCTGCAATGACAGGTATTTCTAGCGCATCTGCTACCATTGGGATGAGCACCATTGTAGTAGTTTCTTCTCTTCCATTATGACCACCTGCTTCAAAACCTTCTGCTACTACAGCATCCGCTCCAGCATCTTGACTCTTTAAGGCAAATTTTTTGGATGAGACCACATGAGCCACTTTAATGCCTGCTGATTTTAATTGTGGGGTATAGGTTTTCGGATTGCCGGCAGAGGTAAAAACAATGGGAACTTGCTCATCCAATATTATTTTCATGATTTGATCTAAGTCCGGGTAGAGCATAGGCACATTCACAGCAAAGGGCTTTGAAGAAGCAGACTTGAACTTCCTGATATGCTCTAATAGCACGTCAGGGTACATAGACCCTGCTCCAATAATTCCTAAGCCGCCTGCTTCTGACACTGCATGGGCCAGTCTCCAACCACTGCACCAAATCATACCTGCTTGTACGATTGGGTACTTTGTTTGAAACAATTGTGTTATTCTATTTTGCATAATTTCGGTGGAATAATAGGGCTGTGCCTAAATCTCATAAATATCGAGGATTCAAGATCCGAAATTAATTTCAGTGCTATCCCCAATGTTTAAACTTTGTCTCGGGCCAATAAGAATAGAATCATTGCCAATGATAGAATTTTCTAGAACTGAATAGCCCAATTCCGAATAGGATCCAATGATGGTATCTTTAATAATAGAATGGCGGATCACGGCATTTTCGCCTACTGTCACATTAGGTCCAATGATCGAATGACTGATTTTACATCCTTTTGCAATGCTTACTGGTGGTATAATTATGGTTTGCTCACAAGATGAGCCACAGTCACTTTTAAAATCCGGACGACTCATTAACAAGGCATTTGCTTCCAAAAGATTCTCTTTTCGACCACAATCAAACCAGTTGTCAACCACCATGGGGCGAAATGGATGACCATCTTGAATCATCATCATTAAAGCATCAGTCAGCTGATACTCTCCATGACTTCTTTGGTCCTTATCTATAATCTTTTTGCATGCTTTTATCAATTCTGTGGGAGCATTTAGCTTGTAAATACCTACCAATGCAAGGTTGGATTTAGGAATTTTGGGCTTTTCAATAAGCTTTTTTATGTCGCCTTTTTCATTTAGTTCTGCAACTCCAAAAAGTCCGGGTAGATCCACTTTTTTTACTCCTACCATGTTTTCTTCTGCAGTCAAGAATGAGTCCATATCAAGCCTGACAATGGTATCTCCCAATACAATCAGCAACCGATCTTCCTGCTCAATGAGTTCTTTGGACATAAGTATGGCCTGAGCCAAACCTTCTCTGCGGTCTTGGATTACAAATTCGACCTGTATATCTGGATTATGACAATAGTGTTGTCTGATGTACGATTCAATTTTATCGCCCATATACCCTATCACAAAAACCAGCTCATTGATTCCTGAAAGAATAACACTATCTATGATATGCGCAATAATTGGTTTTCCAGCAACAGGCACCATTCCCTTAGGCTGGGTATGAGTATGAGGTCTTAGCTTGCTTCCAAGACCAGCAACAGGTATTACAGCTTTCAAAGGTGGAGATGATTTAGATACAATGTGAAAGACTCATCTTAGCTCAACGAAGGTACATAAATCTTTAGGTTGCAAAGAAAGAGATTCTGTAAAGAAGTCATTTTTCGTATCGAATTAATTGAATATGAGCTACATACTAACTTTGGTATTGGAGTAAGTTTTTAACATTAAATTAACATCACATTTTTTCTTAAAGTGGTCTAATGATTGCTGATTTGGGTTCAAGAATTTTAAGACGAAAAAATATCGGTACTTATCCACAAAAATGAGTGAAGTATTGTTTTTGTGTAAAACGTTGATTTTGAATATAATATAAATGAATCCCAAAAAA
>DAINOB010000068.1:0-9931 GCA_036735585.1 Cytophagales bacterium
GCCAAAATAAATGGAAACGGTTCATTGGAATGACTACCCCTATGGTCATTAAAGGGATTAGCGTGAAATAGAATGATGCTTAAGAGGATGCGCTTCGTATAAAAGTTCTTTAGAATAAGTAGAAATATAGAATTTTCAGTATAAATTTCGAAAGTAAAAAAGCGTTTGATAGCTCTCATCAGTCCTACATTATTTGCAATATTGACGGGATATCTGATAGTATTATGGTTTGCACAATACGTAACCTTGTTTTGTAATCAGATAATTTAAACGCTAAGGACGCTAAGAAAACAACCAAACTTCCTCTCAGCGAACTCTGCGGTTAAAAAAATATTTACCGCAAAGCACGCAAAGAACTCGCCAAGAGCACAAAGTAAATAACCAAACTTCCTCTCAGCGAACTTTGCGAAAACCTTTACGAACTCTGCGGTTAAAATTTAATCGCTAGGTACGCCAAGAAGGACTCAAAGATCACCATTAAAGTAAGTGTCCCTGCACCTTGAAGAATAATCTATCAGTCTTGGAAATTGAAAAAATATTTACTTTCACAACTGCTTTGCTACAACGATGAGAGGAATTGCACAGGCTTGGATGTTTTTTTTACTCCTATTGGCACCAATAGCCATCATGCTGTGTACACTACAAATTCATAAAACTAAAGTTAGAAAAACACTCAAAGCACAATTGCTTTCTGTCACAGATCGATCTGAGTTAACTTATTTCGAATTCACCGAAGATCAAGCCCAAAATGAATTGGAATGGGAACATTCTAAAGAATTTGAATACAAGGGCGAAATGTATGATGTGGTAACCTCAGAACTTTGCGGAGATACTTTGAAGATGTGGTGTTGGTGGGATCATACAGAAACTGCACTAAATAAGCGACTTTTATCGCTGATCAATTCTGCACCACCAACCGATGCCCAGAAAAAACACCAGTCTTCTGTGCTATCCTTTTGTAGTTTAAAATACATAGCTCCGCAAATCAATACTGCCTTTCAATTTTCATTTGCACCATTGAACATCACCTTCCTTTCCTTGCAGCAAATGGTCTTGGCAGGGAAAACCACTGCGTTAGACCATCCCCCAGAATTGACAAAAGCTTAATGGGTTAGAAACTTAAGGCCATCCTTAGCCTTGAGCATATTTCTTTTTGTCAATTTATTCTATCATCATGTTTATGAAACATATTGTATGGCTATGGCTATGCTTTGGCTGGCATGCCCATGCGCAAATTGTTACCATCAAAGACTCCCAATCAGGTCAGGTATTGAGCCAAACTACCCTCAGCAGTATAGCTCCTAAAGCTTTTACTGTAACCAATTCTAAGGGTCAGGCTGATATTTCTGCTTTTAAAGGCGCTTTAAAAATCGAAGTACGCAGGGTGGGTTATAAGTCATGGACCAAAAGTTTTCAGGAGTTAGAAACCTTGGGTTTCCAGCTTATGCTCGAGCAAAGCACTATAGAGTTTGAAGAAGTCGTGATTTCTGCAAGCAAATGGGGCCAACTTTCATCTAAAGTGCCGGCAAAGATCAGCACCATAAGTGCAGAAGATGTAGCCCTACTAAATCCTCAAACCGCTGCTGATTTATTGGGTGCTTCGGGAGAAGTGTTTATCCAAAAAAGCCAGCAAGGGGGCGGAAGTCCTATGATCCGAGGATTTGCCACCAACAGACTGCTCTATACCATTGATGGAGTGAGAATGAACAATGCCATCTTTAGGGCGGGCAATATCCAGCAAGTGATCTCACTTGATCCTTTGGCTATGGAAAGTGCAGAGGTGTTGTTTGGACCTGGTTCTATTATTTATGGCAGCGATGCCATCGGTGGGGTGATGAGCTTTCAGACATTAAGTCCAAAGTTCTCCTTAGAGGACAAACCCTTGATTTCAGGAAATATAATGAGCAGAGTTTCTTCTGCCAATCAAGAACTTACAAACCACTTTGATGTAAATATTGGTTGGAAACGCTTTTCCTCCGTCACCAGTGTGACTAGTGCCCAATATGGTGATCTGAGGATGGGAAGGCATGGTCCAGAAGAATATTTGAGGAGATTTTACGTGCAGCGCCAAGACAGTATGGATAGGGTAATGAGCAATCCGGATCCTCTGGTGCAAGATCCTACAGGATTCAACCAGACTTTTTTAATGCAAAAATTTCGATTCAAACCAAGCAATCATTGGGATTTTCAGTATGCCTTTCATTACTCTACCACCAGTGAATTCTCACGGTATGACAGACTAATAGAAATGCTTCCTTCAGGGCTTCCACGTGCAGCGGTGTGGAACTATGGACCCCAAGACTGGATGATGAACCATTTGACAGTGAGCCATTATGGGGAAAATAAACTGTACGATGCACTTACCCTTCGGCTTGCTCATCAAGAGTTTGAAGAAAGTAGAATAGACAGGAATTTTAGCGGTGGACAAAGATTCAGGTTGAGAACACAACAGGAAAAAGTAAAGGCCTATTCAGCCAATATAGATCTGGAAAAGCAAATGAACAGGCATAGATTTTACTATGGTGCTGAGTATGTGCTGAATGAGGTATACTCAAAGGGCACAGCCATAGATATTCGATCTGGATCCCCTATTTCTGTGGCAGATAGATATCCTAATTCTACCTGGAGTAGCTATGCCGCTTATTTAAGTTATCAGTTTGAAATTAGCCCTAAACTTCTATTCCAATCCGGCATCAGGCATTCAGGTTTTTCTGTAAATTCAGATTTTTCAAAAAATTTAGAGTTTTTTAGTCTGCCATTTTCTACGGTACAGATTCAAAATTCAGCCACGATTGGCAGCTTGGGATTGATCTTAACTCCCGGAAATGACTGGAAAATCACAGCAAATGCGAGCTCTGGATTCAGAGCACCCAATGTAGACGATATGGGAAAAATCTTCGAGATAGGTCCAAACGAAATTGCCATCCCAAATACCAGTTTAAAAGCTGAATACGCCTACAATCTCGATATTGGAATTTCAAAGAGGGTTGAGGAAAAAGTAAAATTTGATCTCAACGGCTTTTATACTTTTCTGGATGATGCTGTAGTTCGTAGGGCCTATCAGGTAAATGGACAGGATAGTATTGATTTTGAAGGCGAGCGATTCCAAGCTTTTGCGCTTCAAAATGCCGCCTCTGCACGAGTGTATGGCTTCAACGTATCTGTGGAAATAGCTTTGCCGGAAGGATTCGCCTTGTCCTCAAGATATAGTTACCAATTGGGTGAGGAAGAATTGGAAAATGGGAATATCAGTAGATCTAGACATGCTGCTCCTGCTTTCGGACTTACCCAACTTACCTTTAGGAAAGACAAAATCACCCTACAGCTTTATACTACCTACAGCGCTCGTGTTAATTTCGATCAATTGAATGAAGAAGAGAGACAGAAGCCTGCTATTTACGCCATAGACAATCAGGGAAGACCCTTTTCACCCGAATGGTACACGCTAAACTTAAAATTCATAGTCGCACTGAAGGAGTATCTTTCCATTTCCGGTGGACTAGAGAATATCACAGATCAGCGATATAGGCCCTACAGTTCGGGATTGGTGGCTCCCGGCAGAAATATGATCTTGGCTTTAAGAGCCAGCTTTTAAATCCTTATGCATCAATTCAATCTATGTGAAAGGATATGATGTAAGGCTGCAAAAAGTTGCCGAGGGCTTAGGGTTCTCCAATGATCAAACTCATCTAAATCGCCTCCATAGTTCATGTAATTGTCAATACCATATTTAGACATTTCTCTCAAGACAAAATCTCTGAAGTTTACCATCACAATCCAACCTTCTTCTACATCTTCAAACCACTCCTCGTAGTAGCAATCATCAGAGCCATGAAAGTTTAATATGTTTTCGCCCAGCAAAATGTAATGTTTAACCCCTTCTGCATTTAAAGCATCTACTACATTTCTCTTTAAGTGCATGACATCATTGTGCAGGGTATCATTCCATTCACCAAACAATTCAATAACAGCAAACTGTAGGTTGTAATCGGTAAATAAAAGCTTGCAATAAAGGGTTTCTGAACCTATGAACTCCCAGGAAGGATGGATGTAATACCCATAAATATCATTCTCATACTGTTGCCTATTGGGTTCCACACCATAGAAAGGAGATCGTTCATCTTCACTGGCTTGATACAAATGCTCCCAATTGTAATATGGCTCTAATTCATGCATTGATTGCTGTTCAGGATTGTTGGTAGGATTCTACTACTGCTCTTACACTGCCCTTTTTTTGAAGCAATCTGTATGCCTCTGATTCTGAAATATTCAATATCTCCATGATCATTCGTGTGCCTCTTTCCACCAGTTTTGTATTGGTGAGCATCATGTCCACCATTTTATTGCCCTTTACCCTACCCAATCGAATCATGAGGGTGGTGCTGATCATATTGAGTACCATCTTTTGTGCAGTACCCGCTTTCATTCGGGTGCTACCGGTGATAAATTCTGGACCTACAATTACTTCCACAGGATACTCTGCTTCTGCCACCAGCGCTGTAGATGGATTGCAGGTAATTGCTCCTGTGAGAAGTCCGTGCTCCTTGGCCTGATGCAACCCTCCTACTGCATAAGGCGTTCTGCCGGAAGCTGCAATGCCTATAACCGTATCAAGTGCATTGGGCAAATAAACTTTTAAATCATTCCATGCAGCGAGTGGATCGTCCTCAGCATATTCTACAGCTTTGCGAATGGCACCATCTCCACCGGCAATAATGCCTACCACCATCCCTTGATCCACACCAAAGGTGGGAGGACATTCTGAAGCATCTACAATTCCGAGCCTCCCACTTGTACCTGCTCCTATGTAAAATAGCCGGCCACCCATTTCCATTCTCGTAAGTATAGCCTTGCAAAGCGCCTCAATCTGAGGCAAGGCTAATTCAACAGCTGAAGCCACTGTTTTATCCTGAGCATTAATCCCTTGAAGAAGATCTTCTATGGACATGTCTTCAAGATGATTATAAAAACTTTCTTGTTCGGTTACCGATGTCATATCGCTGTGGTATGGTACAAAGTAAGTCCTGCAATGGGTTGTTCTGTAACTCTGCCAAATTTCCATCTCTTTTGATCCACCGCTTTTCTGAGGAAAGCCTGAAAATAAAAAGCTACCGATCCAGAAAAATGAATGAGGTCACAAGTGCTTTGTTGCACCAAAGGATGAACATAAATGGATAAAAAATCTGAAAATGCTTTAAGGATCATTTCAGCTATAAAAGGATCTTCCCTATGGTCAAATAGAAATTTAGACACCTTGGCCGCTTCTGCATTGGGTGCATCCCCTGAATACAAAACCTGCAGCCAATCTGAAAGCGATCCTGGATAACGCTTGACAAAAGCCTCTGAAAGATGCAATGGCAATCGATTCTGTAGGTAGTAGATTAAAAGCTGTTTCCCCAAATAACCTCCACTGCCCTCATCTCCCAGCCAAAATCCCAGACTTGGAGATTGGATAGTAATGGTGTCTCCATTAAAAAAACATGCATTAGAACCCGTACCTAAAATGCAGGTAATACCAGGACTATGCCCACAACAGGCTCTGGCAGCAGCCAACATATCTGAGTGTACTTCAATTTTTGTCCTAGGATAAATTTCCTTGAGGTATTGCTCCACCAAGGAGATTTTTTCTTGAGCACTACACCCTGCACCATAGTAATACAATTCATCTGGCTGAAGGCTGATGAGAGCATCCAAATTCATCATGTGTTGCAGCCTTTCATTCGGCATGAAATAAGGATTAAACCCTGTAGATTGATATTGTACTACTTCTCCACCGGAAATATAGCGCCAGTCACTTTTGGTGCCTCCTACCTCCGCGATGAGTATATTTTTATGGTTATCCATGAGCTTCTGTACTTAGGATACCTACCACTTCAAACTTATCAAAAACATGGGTAGTATGGGGTGCAAATTTCAATTCCTCAGTAAGATCTTGTCCTGCCCAGTGTTCATAGTGCTTGCCCTCACGCCAAAGTCTGGACTTAGTTACATCATAAATTTTTCCTTCAAAGGCACACCAGATTTCTACTCGATCTGTCCCGTTGCGAAGCGCAAGCTGCGACTTAGTAAATGTTTTCATAGTACTACCCTTGCATTCTATTTAATGCCTTGATGTAGCTATCAGGAAGCTGACCCGATGCCGCCTGATCATAATCAGAGCGATCGCAAGGAACTATTTTAATTTCCTCTCTTACTTCCGTTTGATAATGCACTTCCATCCACCAGCGTTGGTTGAATTTATTTTTATAGAATACAATTGGCGCATCTGAGGAGCCCGGCTCTACCAAAAACTTAAGATATTGATTGCTTTGAAAATCTGCCTCAGGCTTTTTGTGATACCATCCTTCTAGAAAATACCATATCATGGTAGCAAGCACATAGCCAGATTGCCCTGTTTGGTCCATATCAGGATTGTATTCATAAAATCCCGCGGTTTTGATGCTAGGACTTAATCCTGCATACCAAGCCAATTGACAGGCCTCTTCAGCGCTTAATCCGAAAAATCCAGACTTATTTCTTGCCGGGAAATCTGACCAGCGCAAGGCATTCATATCCACTGTCCATAAATCAGCAGCACGAAGGAGTGGTTCAATTTTACCGAAATCATCCCTCATTCGACCTAGACGTACATGATCAAAATTGAGCTTTTCTAGCAAATGAGCCATCTCATAGTCCGTATGAAAGGATTGGTACGCTAGATGTGTGAAATTGTATAAGTGATTGGGCTGCTGTTGGATAATTTTCAAGGCATGAGCAGATGCCTCATCGGAGTCTAATTCGTGCTGCATGTCGATTTCTGCATCCATCGATACTATGCTGAGCATATCATGCAATGCAGCTAGGCCTTGGTACTGTGGCAAAGCCAAATCATGTGAGCCTCCAACAATCAAAGGAAGCGTGCCACAAGCATGCAAGGCAGTACACACTTCTCTGAGTCTATCATAAGTATCTTCTAGGGTTTCACCAGATCGAAGCATGCCCATATCTACTATATGCACCTCGGCTTCTAATCGGCTAAGGTTGTATAATGCCTTTCTCCAAGTGTGACCAAAAACATCTGTGTGATGGTTATCAAAATTTCCCCTGTTTTCCGGGCAATAGATAATGGCCACATCTGCCATTTTATAATCCGGGAAAGTGTCGAAAAAAGTCTGGACCTCCTGTCCCAACTTACCACTCCCTGATCTCCTTGGGTACAGATCGGAATCTATAGGCTGAAAAAACAAATTTAAATTCATTCAACAATTAGCTTGATCAATGGCACAAAATACACACTAATTTCACGAAGCGGATTGAGAATCATACACATGCTATCAAAGTGCGTTAATTGGTCATTAGTCAAAATCGAAGTAGACATCTTCTTCCAATTCTACGGTCTTTGGTTTCTTTATAAGTGTGTCTATTTTGGGTTTAAATAGTTGCAGCAACTCCCTTTTTTCTTCCTTCAGCCTTTCTGCCACTTTCTGTTTCACAGCCTTTTTATCATACGCTACTTGAGGATTGTCGCCCATGCCCGTCACTTTGAGTAATAAGAATGCTCCCTTTCCCTGATCAGCTTCTACCGCCCCAAATACTTCATCAGGGTCTTTCTTATTGCCGGGGCTTAGCGGCACTTTTAGTCTATAATCTATGGCATTGTCAAAACCATGAATACCAGAAACAGTAATCTCGCGCAGGTTAGAGCGTATCACCATTTCAGGGATAAATATTTTTCCCTGTTCAATATGGAAATCATTGGATAGGTTTTGAAACCGAATGTCAGCCAAGGAAGCCTCGTCCACAAACTTTGAAAGCCTTTGCATAGGCTCAAATCCCGAAAGTCTTCCCTCTTCAATGGATAATCGAACATCTGCTACCAAACTAGGTAAGATTAGATGCATTGTATTGTCCAATCGAGCACTTAGCAGCAAGCTTCCTGTTAAACTGCCTTTTAAGTGTCTTTGACCAATGAATGATTGATTGAAATCATCTTGTACGTAAAAAATAGAATCAATGGGCACCTTCTGAAACTCTCCATGAAGGTTAAATTTGAAATTGGCATCCTGCTTCTCAAGTAATGCCTCAAGTGCTACATTTCCCCCAGCAAAAGCAAATTTGAGGTTTTCAACTGCTATTGTACTGCTGTCGGCATACATTCTTAACGACACCTGAGAATGTCTATGTTTTTTATAAATCAACTCGTTCACTTTGATAGACAAGGAAAGCATTAGCCCTGGAGGTATACCAAAAGAAACACCCTCTTTTTCCTCACCATTATCCGCCAACAATTCCTCCAAATTGAGCCGCGGACTAGAAATTTCCCCTTGAATACTTAAATCTTTAGACTTACTATTTAAGACATTGTACATGAGCACATTTCCACCAAAAGTCTGCCCCTTATATTGAATTACCATCCCACTTGCGGCTGCATCATCATTGTTGAATAACAATTCACCTGAAAGGATTGCAGCCTTTTCATTGTAGGCCTGTAAAGTCATGAAAACCGAATCAATGCCAACTTCCCCTTCCCATGACAAAACACCTTTGCTGTTTCTATTGATTTGAACATCGATAGAAAGATTCCCTGATTCCATGACAACTTGACTATTGCCTATCCAAGGATTTACGGCATGAGCAGGGAAACTTCCTCTTATTTGGGTCTTTATCACTGGGTTAGTCACATCCAGAATACTCATTTGGCCATAAAGCTTGTGGTCACCAAGCTTTAAAACAAGGGTGTCAATCTGAACTTCATAGATATCGCGTCCATTTAGCTTTTGATCTTTCAAGTTGCCATTCATGAAAACTCCATCAATGGAGGCTTTGGCATCAGGGTAAACCATAGCGCCATCTTGAATGGTAAAATTAAGTCTGACTGTAGGTTGAGCGATATTGAGCTTCTTTTCCCAACGTAGGTCTGCGCTGAACTTGCCATCAAGTTGGTACTTGTTTAAACTAGAAACCCAGGAACTAGGCAATACTTTTCGAAGATCTTTTGAAGCCAGCGCATCTGATTCTGCTTGTAAAAGCCACTGACTAGAGTTGTTAGAGATTAAAAATTTAGCAGTGAAGGATGAATTATACAATGAACATTTAAGGCTGTTTACCTCAAAACCTTCTTTGTTAAAACTCAACATACCCTGAATGGTGGCAGGTGTATTCGCACAGTAGGTATTCCCATCTGGCTTTATATGATAAATCAGAAGATTCGCAGAAGATTCCAGCAAAGTGGTTTCACCATCTACCTGTATCTTTAACAAACCTTCTTCTACCACTCCAGCATAAGATCCTGACCCTTCCTGTTTATAATCAATGCTTACATCACGTAGAACAAGTTTATCCAAGTTAAAGCTTACCTTTTCCGTAGTATTTTCAGGCTCTTTGATGAGGTCTGAAAAATTATGTTTGCCTTCTCTAGTTGTCAGCAGATGTATCGAAGAATGCCGGATGGTTACTTGTCTGATCGTGTATTCTTTGTTCCATATTTTCCAAAAATCAAATCTAAAGTCCACATAATCAGCATCTAGTAAAGGATTAGGGGCAGAAGGATCATTTTGTTGAACTTTCACCCCCTTCATGCGAATAGCGACATTTGGAAAGGTGCTAAGAAAGGTGACATCCATTTTACTGACCTCCACCTTCACTTTAAGGCGAGCATTAAGTGATTCTACGAAGTATGACATCAACTGATTCTGATTGATCATAATCCATATAAATGCGCCAGCCAGTAGGATGGTGAAGAAAGCGACTGCTGCAAAAAAGTAACGAATAAGTTGACTCAAAATCAGAAAGGAGCTGTGCTGAAGTGATCTCTCAAAATTACAAATGATGGGTCAAAGCCAATTTTTTATTTTTTTACTTTGGCCACTTGCAATTTTATTTCCGAACGCTACCTTTGCAATCCATTTCAAGAAGGGGTTGCTTTAAATCAAAGTCCTTCACTTCAGGAAAC
>DAINOB010000069.1:0-9910 GCA_036735585.1 Cytophagales bacterium
AGCCAAGCTTTATTCATTACCTCATCAGCTATTTCAGGGAGTTTAGCAGATTTGCAGGCACGCATGAATTCTTCTTTAAGCCCTTCTTCTACATTTTGTGGATGAATAAAACTGTTGGCCATCAATTGCTGGCTCAAAAACTTTGAAAATAAGCCCGGTGCTGATTTGCTGATTCGTCCTATGCCGGCAAAAGGTCCTAAATGAAAATTAGGTGCAATCGCAGAATGAAGGATAATCTTATCTGGCATTAAAACTTTCTGGGAGGAAAATTCAAAGTTTCTCGAAGCCCACTCCAAAGCAATTGCAGCACCAGCACCTTGGCCGTATACTACCCATTCTTCATACTCCAGACCCGTAATAAGCTCTTCCAAGCTTGCAATCAAATAATCCCAGAGCGCATTGGTACGGGGCAGAGGAATATCTGCGAAGCCTGGCAACTCCAGCCAATGAAATTTATAGTCTTTTTGTTCAGCTTCAAGCTGTTCCAACAATGGTGATACCAGTGCTTTGTTGAGCCCAATTCCGGTCAATAACAACACATTCGTCATACGTTTTTCCTTTGGTTAGGTAATTCAAAGTTACTTAAACCCATTTCATTTGAGCCTGATTTCAACATATTTATTAAATAAATATTCCCAAGTCTTTGATCCACTGAATACTAAATTCTTCCGCATAGCTTGGAGCATGTAGCCCACGTTGTGTTATAAATCCACAATGCCCTCCTCCGTTTGTGATCACCAAGTGCAAATGATCATGAGAATTAGCGATAGTTTTGGGGTAACAGGATGGTGGCAACATGGGATCATCGGCTGACTGAAACAGCAATACTGGTATCGATATGCCTTCTAAATAGTATAAAGCAGAAGATGCCTTGTAATAGGCCTCAGCACCTTCAAAACCATGAAGAGGTGCAGTATAATATTCATCAAACTGCATCAGTGTTCTTATATTTTCCAGATGAGCCGTATTTAAGTCAGGAAACGATTTAGACTTCTGTAAAATCTTTTTCTTAAGAGATTGTAGAAATCTTTGGGTATACACTTTATTCCAACCACTATCCAGCCCTTTACTTCCAGCCGATAAATCCAATGGAACTGAGTAAACGGTGGCTGCCTTAATTTTCGTATGCAATCGATTTCCATTTTCTCCAAGGTACTTCAGTACCAAGTTTCCTCCCAAAGAAAAACCACACAATAGTATTTTCGAATATTGAGGATAGTAATTCAACGCATGGCTGATCACGGTATCTAAATCGTCAGTGGCGCCTGAGTGGTAGAAGCGCAATTGCTTATTCATAGTAGGTCCGCAACCTCTATAATTCCATGCAATCACTCCTGCTTGTTCCTTGAGTAATTCCCTAGTAAGACCTTTGATATACTGCCTCGTAGAATTGCCCTCCAGTCCATGACATAGGATGGCAAGGGTATTACCTGTGCCTTCATAATAGTCTAACCAAAGCTCATCTGAGTCAGGTGTCGGGATTGAATATTGCTGAGGATGGGAAATGATAATATCCCGAAACAGTGCAGGAACAATGGTTTGTAAATGCCCAGAAGACAAAAAAGGTGACTTTTTGAAATCAATAGATTTTACTAAGGGCATATTAATCTATATATTCAGATTATAAATAATATATGCCTGAATAATAGATACTTAGGTAAATATTTTTAGACATGCCTAAATTTAATTTTACATGAAATCAACCCTTCAGAGCAAGTTCGAAGCGCCTACTTACTTCCTTCCAGTGCACCAGTTGCCACCATGCATTTACGTAGTCCGCTCTTTTGTTTTGGTATTGCAAATAATAGGCATGTTCCCATACATCTAAGCCCAAGATAGGAGTTCCTTTAATGGGTGAAATATCCATCAGAGGATTGTCTTGATTGGGAGATGTAGTAATGATAAGCTGCTTGTCTTTTACAATCAACCATACCCATCCTGACCCAAATCTTGACATGGCTTGAGATGAGAATTCTTTTTTGAAATTCTCCATACTTTGAAAATTCTCATTGATCGCAGTCAGTAAGGCAGTGGATGGTTCAGAACCTTTTGGACTCATTACTTGCCAGAAAAGAGAATGATTGAAATGTCCACCTCCGTTGTTTCGGATAGCATCGCCATGCTTTGAGACTTCCTGTAGTAATTCTTCTATGGACTTGCCTTTAGCTGAGGATGAGCTCGAAACGGCTTTATTTAGATTCGTGATGTAAGCCATGTGATGTTTTCCATGATGAATTTCCATAGTCATCTGATCTATCACGGGTTCTAAGGCTGATGTGGGGTATGGCAATGCAGGCAGTGTGAAAACAATGTCCTCATTGGGCTTATAGAACATGTTTTTAGCTTGCAATACTGGACTAAATAGGAGCGTGCCTGCTACCGCTGTTCCTGTTTGTTGGATAAACTTTCGTCTTTGGTTAATCATAACTTTATTTTTAAGCTTTAACTTCTACACCCTTCCAAAATGCAATGTATCCCTCTATTTCACGAGCCATATCTTTGGTTTGAGGATAATACCATGCGGCATCCTTATTTTCTTTTCCGTTTACCTGAATGGTATAATAGCTTGCAACACCCTTCCATGGGCAAGTAGTATGGGTTTCAGAGGGTTTGAAATAGTCCATATGGACAGCTTGAGGTGGAAAGTAATGGTTGCCTTCAATAACGATTGTTTTATCGCTTTCAGCGATTACGGTGTTTTCCCAAATAGCTTTCATAGTGTTGTATAGTAAGGGGTTAAAATGCAATCAGTAAAGTAGTGCTTGCAGTCGTACAGGCATTTATTGACTTCAAATCCTGACAATTTCGCAGTATCGTGAATATCTGATAAGGTATACTTTCGGGATACTTCTACATGGATAAATTCATAGGGATTCAAATGCATGCTGAAATTGGCCTTCTTGATAGTGATGGTTTGTTCTTTTAAAGATATGATATAACTTCTGGCTTCACCCAATTCTGGATCGTAACTTTCATAATGGTCAAATTGACTGAGTTCAAAATCAGCATCCAACTCTGCATTGAGCCTAGAAAGTAGGTTTAGATTAAATGCTTTGGTGAGTCCAGCCTTGTCATTATAGGCATCTCTGATCATTTTAGGATGTTTGATCAAATCAAATCCTACCACCAATCTATCATTTGAGGTCATCAGTTCTCGAATACTTTTAAGAAATGAGACCGCATCATTCTTCGCAAAGTTGCCAATGTTTGACCCCAAGAAGAGGATCACTCTTGAATGCGCTGCTGATTTTGCTTTAGAAAGCCATTGGAAATAATCCCCGCAATGTGGCTGCACATCTGCTTTTGGAAGAGATTTACGAATAAATTCACTGAGATTGTCGAGCGCTTTTTGAGAAATGTCAATAGGCACATATCGATAGGGTAGTTCTCTATCTTCTAAAAATCTGAGCAACTGGAGCACTTTCGTACCATCTCCAGCGCCTAATTCTATAAGCTCTACAGATTCATCAAGTTTAAGATGATCGAAGAACGATGATGCTTGGGTGCTTACTATTTCTAACTCTGCGCGGGTGAGATAGTATTCCGGCAGATTCATGATCTGACTGAATAACTCAGAACCTATGTCATCATAAAAATACTTACTCAGGAGTCTGCGAGGTGACTTGCTCAAGCCCTGAATGGTATCATTCATCAATTGGGTAGAAATCTCCATTTTTTAAAAGTACAACTCTTTGACAAGCCTCTGGTTATAAAACTCGATATTTTTCTATCAAACTTTTGGTGATTTTTGATTTCTTAAACCCTAAATACCATAAAAGTAAAAGCTTAAAGTATACCATACAAACCATTTATTTTCAAGCTATTATAGAAATTAAAAAGGCTATTTCGCCAATCGAAGACCCGTGAATTGCCACCTTAAATGTGGATGAAAGAAATTCCGATAGCTTGGCCTAGAGTGTCCTGCTGCTGTGGCAATAGAGGATCCTCGCAAAACCATCTGATTGATCATAAATTTGCCGTTGTATTCACCCACTGCTCCCTCAGGAGCTTTAAATCCTGCATAAGGAAGGTAGGCACTTTGAGTCCATTCCCAACGTTTGCCCCAACTGAAATAGGCTTGTGAAACTTCCCATTCTGCTTCAGTGGGCAATCTCATGCCTTTCCATCTGGCAAAGGCCTCAGCCTCAAAAAATGAGATGTGCTTTATAGGCTCATTCAGTATCAGCGGTGATAATCCTGCCAAAGTGTATTGTTTCCACTCTTGGTCTATGAAATACCAATAGAGGGGGGCCTCCACACGATGTGTTTTTACCCAATCCCATCCTTCACTGAGCCAATAACGAAAATCTTGGTATACTCCTGCCTCTATAAATTCCAGCCAATCAGCATGCGTTACCAGTTGTGTACTTATTTGAAAATCGTTCAAATAGACCTTATGCCTTTCTCGCTCATTGTCAAAATGAAACCCATCTCCATGAAACCCTATTTCGTAGATTCCTTCGGTGACCTTATGAAAATGCTGCTCACCAGAAGGCTGAATGGTATACTCTGAAAACCTTTGATCGTAGGCTGGAAATAGTGGATTGTGGCCTAGAATGTACTTGATGTCCGTAAGTAGCAACTCTTGATGTTGTTGCTCATGCTGTATTCCGAGTGTTACAATTTCCTGAATATTAGGGGTTGATACTTCCTCTAGCAATTTCATCATAGCTGCGTCTACATGCGCTCGATAATCCAACACCTCAGTAATGCCTGGTCTTGACAAATTGCCTCTATCGGTTCGTAGCACTCTAGCTCCCAAGGTTTCATAGTAGCTATTAAATACATAGTGGAAATCTTTGTGGAATACCTTGTAATCTGGAGCAAACTCTTTCAATACAAAGGTTTCGAAAAACCACGTGGTATGGCCCAAATGCCATTTTGGAGGGCTTACATCTATGACTGGTTGTACGACATAGTCTTCTGGCGCTAGCGGCTTGCAAATCTCAACGGATTTGAGGCGAGCAGCTTGAAACGCATGAGCTATGGTCTTGATCTCTCCAGCCATTTGCTCAGTTTTTTATCCAGTGTTTCAAAATCAGCGTAGCCATTCGTAAGCAATTCTGTACCTGAATCGTTCACTAATAGCACCGTAGGAAATCCTCTGACACCCAGTTTACTACTTAGTTCAAATTCCTTTTTGGTTTGTTGCTCAATCTCTTCAAAATCCATCATGGATGTATATTCATTTTCGTTCAGTCCAAAACCGACAGCTAAGGCGCAATAGGGAGCAGGGTCGGAGGGAGAGATACCCTCAAAATAAATAGCCTTTTGAATACTTGCTGCAAACTCCAGACTTTTCTCGGGTTTCATGGTTTTGAAAGCACTGAGTGCTTTGGAAGGTACCCAAGAGCTGAATATCGCGGTGCCCGGTTCAAGAATACCCTTCAGAAAACCATCCCCAAATTTTACACCTGTGTGTTGCTCTACGGTTTTATAAGCACTTTTAATGTAAGGTGCCACTTCCCCGATTGGACCTTCGCGCTCGCCAAGGATCATTCCGCCTGAGATCACCTCAAATTGCATACGATCCGCGTACTTTTTCTTCAAAGACTCCATTACTGGGCTGAAGCCATAGCACCATCCGCATAATGGATCATAAATATAAACCAGCATGGGTTTGTCATCTTTTTTCATTTTGTTCAATTCATTAGGTTGACTCCTGCCCACTGTTAAAACACAGAAAACAAAAAGCAATGCTATATAGAGGTTCCTTATTCGATTCATCATTAATGAGCAGGAATCCCACGAATGCCCGCTTTAATAGGTACAGACAATTGATTAACCAAAGGCACCAGTGGACAAGAATATTTTTCATTGTATGCGCAATAAGGATAATATGCTTTGTTAAAATCAATTTCTATGCTTTCCCCACTTGGAACAGGTAAATCTAAATACCTGCCGCCCCCATAGGTTTCATCTCCACTGGTTTCATCTTTAAAAGGTAAGAATAAATAAGGCGGAATTCCTGCTTTTAGCTCTGCTGGCTCATACAATTCCAAGGCACAAGCGGTGCCATTAATGGTGAAATGCGCCACTGCGAACCTCCTATACTCTGGTAATCTGCTGGTGGTAGTAGGCATTTGAATAATTGACTTAGTATCAAACTTCTCTAACCTTGCCACCACTTTAAATGAAGTATCTGGGGTGTAAAAATCATGAGCTTTAAACTTAGACTTGTGTTCAGGCTTCAGAGGACTTCTATCAGATCGGTAATACGTATTCAGTGATTTGTGCTTTTGGGAAATTTCTTTCTTCCACTTTTTATACGCTGATTTATTGGACTGTGCACTTAGGGTACTAGTAAAGGTCAACACTATGAAAAGAATGTAAAAGAGGATTCTCATACCAGTTCTTGATTATTCAATTGCGTTAATTTCTCTTGTTTACCAAAAAAGTAGATAATGTCTTCTGACTCTATCACTGTATTCTTCTTGAGTTCAGTATTAAAATCATCATTTCTTTTGATTGCTAAAATAGTAATACCAAAACGCTCTCTAAGGCCTAACTGTTCTATAGATTTTCCTATTAGCCTTGGAAGCGCCTCGTCTACGGACAGAGCTATTACTGCCGAATCAGGTATATCAAAAGCAGCTTTACGTGCAGTACTAGGAAGATGAAGTGGTCTGACCATGCTTAACTCTTCACTGCGTATTCCCTCCACAAAAGACGCTATGGCACTTGCATGGACTAAATATTTGCCAAGCACTCTGGAAAATACTTCGATGCTTGTTTCAAGCTCTTCCGGCACTACTTCATTGGCACCTAGTTTCATAGATTCACTTACATCTTTTACAAACTTTGTTCGAGTGATGATGTACACTGTACGACAGATGTGCCGAATAGAAACAATAATCTTTTTGGATGCCTCAGGATCGGAGATTGCCACCACCGCTACTCTAGCTGCATAAATTTTCGCGTGGTACAAAATATGTTCATACACTGCGTCCCCATAGATGATCGGCTCGCCTTTTTCCTTTTCTGCCTTTACTGTATCAGGGTTCAGTTCTATGATGATATAAGGTATTCCGGCTGCTTTTGCTGCTGCTGCAGTATTTTTGCCATTCACTCCATAGCCGATAATGACCAAGTGATCTTTAAGTTCTACCTCTTGTTCACTAGGTTTTAGCTCTGGAACAAGTTTTCTTTTTTTATCTAATTTCTTTCCAAGGTTACTAATTCCCAGCCAAGTACAAAGCCTTTCTGAATCCTTGATTACAAAGGGAGTGAGCCCCATGGTGATTACAGATACCGCTAGAAAGTATTGATAAACCTCACCCGATATCAACCCATAAGTTGTTCCAGTCTTGGATAGAATAAAACTGAATTCACCCACTTGAAAGATAGAAAAGGCGGTAAGTGTGACCGTTCTGAAAGGAAACCTCAATACCATAGCCGCGGCAGCTCCAGCAAATAGTTTGATAAGAATAACCAAGGTAACAAGTGGTAGAATAATGGCAATATGGCTGAATAAGAAGCCAATATCCACCAACATACCTACAGAAATAAAGAAGATACTGGTAAAAATCTCTCGGAAAGGAAGCACTTCGCTGATGGCTTGGTGGCTATATTCGGATTCTGAGATGATCAACCCTGCCATAAATGCCCCAAGTGCGAGAGATAGACCTACATACGAAGTGAGAAAAGCTACAGAAAAGCACAATCCAATAATGGTAAGTACAAAAAGCTCTCTATTTCGAGCCTGTGCCACAAGGTGGAGCAATCGTGGCACAACAAACCTAGCGGAGAATATCACTAAGATAATCAGGATAACAATTTTTAGTACAAGCCAAAGTATAGAAGTGACCATACTATCCGATTGACCTGCAATCATGGGTGTGAAGAGCATCATGGGAACTACAATGATGTCCTGATAAATGAGAATAGCTAAACTAATTTTGCCATGTGGGCTGTTCATTTGCCCTGTATCCTGAAGCACCTTGAGTACGATAGCTGTACTGCTAAGTGCAATTAAAAACCCTAAAAAAATCGATTCCGGAAAACTAAAGCCAACTAAATAACTGATACCTAACACAATCAAAATGACAATACTCACTTGAGTGGTACCCCCAAGAAATACTGTTTTTCTAATGGCATTTAAGGAAGTAAGAGAAAACTCAAGACCAATTACAAAAAGCAACAGGATAACCCCGATTTCTGAAAGCAGCTCTACCTCTTCAGAGGCCTTGATCAAAGACAATCCATAGGGTCCTGCTATCATTCCAGTAATCAAAAAACCTAAAATGGTGGGCAGTTTAAACCGTTGGAAGGTGAGAATGACCAAAACAGACAAGGTCAATACGATAATAATTTCCTGAAGGAGCGAAATTCCGTTACTGTGCATAGGAGAGCAAATTACACAAAACTATATAGTGCCATACCTTAAACGATGACTCAGAGTTTTTGACATTCGATTTTTTGTTTGGAATCCTCTCTGCATTTTCCTTAAACTCAAAATATAATTCACTGTATCGAGAGTTTGCAGATGATTATTTTGAATTACTTTTGAAGCAAACCGCAAAAGTTTTTTATGAGCAATACTTATCAATGCAAATCTGTTAATCCTGCTGTCATTCACTTTATTGAAAATCTAGCCGAAAAAAACGGTCATGAAATAGAGTTTTTACAAGCAGTGGAAGAAGTAGCCGAGTACATTCTACCAGTCGTAGAAAAGAATCCTAGGTACCAAAAGGCGAAAGTGTTTGAGAGAATGTGTGAGCCTGAAAGAGTGATCTCTTTTCGTGTGCCTTGGATTGATGATCAAGGCGAATTTCAGATCAATCGTGGATATAGAATCCAAATGAACAGTGCTATTGGACCCTATAAAGGTGGCCTCAGGTTTCACCCCTCTGTGAATCAAAGCATATTAAAGTTTCTTGCCTTTGAGCAAACCTTTAAAAATAGCCTTACTACACTGCCTATGGGCGGGGGAAAGGGCGGTTCTGATTTTGATCCAAAAGGAAAATCGGACACTGAAGTCATGAGATTTTGTCAAAGCTTTGTCAGTGAATTGTTTAGACATATCACCTCTGATACGGATATTCCTGCCGGTGATATAGGTGTGGGTGGAAGAGAAGTAGGGTATATGTTTGGTCAATACAAGCGATTGAAGAACGAGTTTACAGGAGTATTTACTGGTAAAGGTCCTTCTTTCGGTGGCAGCTTGATGCGCCCTGAAGCCACAGGTTATGGTCTTGTATATTTTGTAGCAGAAATGCTGAAAGAAAAAGGCTTAACTTTTAAAGACAAAGTAGTGGTAGTGAGTGGTTCTGGAAATGTAGCTCAATATGCCATTGAAAAATCCATGAATCTGGGAGCAAAAGTAGTAACAGCATCAGATTCAACAGGTTACATATTCGATCCTAAAGGCTTCAATAAAGAAAAGCTTGAATTCCTTATGGAGCTCAAAAATGAAAGAAGAGGGAGAATTAAGGAGTATGCCGACAAATACAATTGCGAATTTGTGGAAGGTAAAAATGTATGGGAAGTAAAATGTGATGTAGCCCTTCCATGTGCCACACAAAATGAATTAGATTTAAATGATGCACAGAAACTGATTAGCAACGGATGCAAAGCAGTAGGTGAGGGCGCCAATATGCCCACAACCATCGATGCAATTCATGCCCTGCACAATGCAAAAGTATTGTTTTCTCCAGGCAAAGCCTCTAACGCAGGAGGAGTGGCTACCAGCGGGCTTGAAATGACTCAAAACAGCCTGCGCTATGCATGGACTGCTGAAGAAGTAGATAATAAGCTCAAGGACATCATGAAAGGCATCCACAAAGCTTGTGTAGATTATGGCAGAGAGAAGGATGGTTATGTCAACTATGTAAAAGGTGCAAATATTGCAGGATTTATAAAGGTGGCAGAAGCCATGATTGGTCAAGGGCACGTCTAAGTTCCTTTCTAA
>DAINOB010000070.1:0-9763 GCA_036735585.1 Cytophagales bacterium
AAATTGGGCCCTGTGTATCCATTTTTGGATCTGCTAGAACCTCTCCTGATCATAAGTACTACAAAATGGCTGAGGAAATAGCCGCTAAGTTGGTGCGTCATGGCTATGGAGTAATCACAGGAGGAGGGCCAGGGATTATGGAGGCTGGAAACAAAGGTGCACACAGCGAAAATGGCAAAAGTGTTGGGTTAAACATCAAATTGCCATTTGAACAATTCAACAACATATACATAGACCCTGACAAGATGATCAACTTCGATTATTTCTTTATACGTAAGGTGATGTTTGTTAAATACGCACAAGGCTTTGTAGTCATGCCAGGTGGTTTCGGCACTTTAGATGAGTTGTTTGAAGCCCTTACATTGATCCAAACCAAAAAAATTGCACGCTTTCCCTTAGTTCTTGTGGGCAAAGAGTACTGGGGTGGATTGTTCGATTGGATCAAATATGCCATGCTCGAGCTAGAGCAGAACATTCATGAAGAAGATCTTAATTTGGTCAATATAGTAGATACGCCCACGGAGGCCGTTCGTGTAATCGATGAATTTTATTCACGATACTTACTCACTCCTAATTTCTGATTCTGAATAAGTTTAAGAAATACGTTTTTATTGCAACGGCTGTCATATCTGCCATAGCCGCTATCATCTTTGTCTATGTAAGGGAGGAACACTTTTATACCTTCAGCTACCACGACCGTAATCAAACTAATTTAGAGCAAACCCCTGAGCTATTGACTATTGCAGAAGAGGAAGTGCCCATTTGGAATACTACAGTGAAGGCGAGATATGATAAAGAGGTACGATTGTTTGCAAAAAAGAGTAAAAGCATGGCTCTCTTGTTTAAAAGAGCCAATACCTATTTCCCAACCATTGAGGCTATACTAAGAAAAGAAGGAGTCCCAGAGGATTTGAAGTTTATAGCAGTTGTAGAAAGTGGTCTAAAGCAGAAAATGTCGTCAAAAAATGCATGCGGGTTTTGGCAAATTATGCCACAAACTGCTCTTTATTTGGATTTAACGCTTCATGAAGAAATCGATGAGCGCCTGCATCTTGAAAAATCAACCCGTGCTGCTGCAAAATTGCTTAAAATATACTATCGCCAATTTGGTTCCTGGTCCAGTGCCATTGCGGCTTACAACATTGGTTCTGAACGGTTGAAAAGCATTATGAAACATCAGAATGAGAAGGACTTCTATAATCTATTCACCAATCAGGAAACGAGTCGGTTTCTTTTTAAAATTTTAGCCTACAAGAGCATATTTAGCGATCCTGAAGCTTATGGTTTTTTGCCAACAAGACGATATGGCAGATATAGTTTGCCAACAAAAAAATTGGTTTTGAAATCACCCATCCCCTCTTTAGAAACATGGGCAGAAACACAGAATATTAGCTTGCAAGATTTTCGTTCGTTAAATCCATGGATCAAAGGCAATTCATTAAAAAGTATCAGCAAAGAAAAGCCTGTTCAAGTTTGGATTCCTAGTTCTTCAACCCAACTATTGATCGCCAGTACTCGATCCCAATAAACGACAATACCAGTCTATCTTGGATGCTTATTTCTTGTTGAAAAACTGTTGCTAACATTCGTGGTTATACTTGATATGCGCGAATTGCGTAGGTCATCCTCTTGAATCGATTCTAAAACACCCATATTTGCAGTATGTCCACTTCAACAACTGAATCAGGGTCAGCTCTAACCCTTGCTGGCGATGCGGATCCAGAACAAGAATACATTGAGATCTATGGTGCTCGCGAGCACAATCTCAAAAATATTGACCTAAAAATCCCTCGCGGAAAACTAGTGGTAATCACTGGCATATCAGGTAGTGGTAAGTCTTCTCTTGCTTTTGATACCCTCTATGCCGAAGGGCAGCGTAGGTACATGGAAAGCTTCTCTGCGTATGCAAGAAGTTTTATAGGAAATATGGAGCGGCCAGAGGTAGACAAGATTCAAGGGTTAAGTCCTGTCATCTCTATTGAGCAAAAAACAACCAGTAAAAACCCCAGATCCACCGTTGGTACTGTTACTGAAGTCTATGATTTTTTACGTTTACTATTTGCTAGGGCGGGAGAAGCGTACTCTTATGCTACTGGCAAAAAGATGGAAAGACTCAGTGAGGATCAAATTATTGACTTGATTATCACTCGATACAAAGAGAAAAAAATACTCGTTCTAGCGCCCTTAGTAAAAGGTAGAAAAGGGCATTATCGGGAACTGTTCCAGCAGATCAGAAAGATGGGTTATGCCAAAGCCCGAGTAGATGGGGAAGTGATAGAGGTAGGGGCTAAAACTCAAGTGGATCGCTACAAAATTCATGACATAGAAGTAGTAATTGACAGAATCGTACCCGAGGAAGAAGACCGATTCAGGGTGGCAAAGGCCGTACAGCTTTCTTTAAAACAAGGAAAAGGGATACTGATGATCATAGATGAAGAAGGCAATGCCCATACCTATTCTAAGTTTTTGATCGAACCCGAAACGGGAATCTCATACGATGAGCCAGCTCCTAACATGTTTTCTTTTAATTCTCCTTATGGCTATTGTCTGGAGTGCAAAGGCTTAGGGGTAAAAGAAGAAATACTGCAAGACAACATCATTCCTGACTTAGATCTAAGTATCTCAAGAGGTGCTATAGCTCCTTTGGGGGAGTATAGAGATATATGGATATTCAAAAAAATTGAAGCTCTATTGGCAAACTATAAGCTATCGATCACCACGCCTGTAAGAGAGTTTCCGCAAGAATTGATTGATGTGTTGCTGCATGGCAGTGACAAAGAAACACAGATGCGTTCTGCCAGGTATCCTGGTTCCTCCTTTCCCTTCAAATTCGAGGGCATTATCCATTTTATGGAAGAAATGCAGCGCTATGGCACAGATAAAACACAGGATTGGATACAGGATTTTACCACCATAAGTACATGCCCTGAGTGCAAAGGCGCTCGACTGCGAAAAGAATCTTTGCATTTTAAAATAGACCAAAAAAACATTTCTGATTTGGCCGTCATGGATTTGACAGAGCTCAAGGATTGGCTTGAAGATCTTGAGTCCAGGCTTACAGAAAAGCAACAAATCATAGCAAAAGAGATTCTTAAAGAAATCCGAAAGCGCCTTGGCTTTCTACTGGACATTGGTTTGGGATATCTCAGCATGAATAGGCCCATGCGCACCTTAAGTGGAGGAGAAGCACAAAGAATACGCTTGGCAACTCAAATAGGTACTCAGCTGGTAGGGGTACTCTATATCATGGACGAACCAAGTATAGGTTTGCACCAGCGAGACAATCATAAGCTTATAGAATCCCTCAAGCACTTGAGAGACATTGGAAATACAGTATTGGTGGTAGAACATGACAAAGACATGATGTTGGCCTCCGACTATCTGGTGGACATTGGGCCAGGAGCTGGGCGACATGGTGGAAAAATTGTGGCTGAAGGTACTCCAGAACTTTTTCTACAACTACCAGGCGCCACCGCAGAATATCTCAAAGGAGAGAAAACGCTTCCCATTCCAGAGCACAGGCGAAAAGGAAATGGCAAATCTTTAAAAATTAAAGGCGCCACAGGTAATAATCTAAGGAATGTAACCTTAAAGCTTCCTCTAGGCACGCTTATTTGCATCACAGGTGTATCAGGAAGCGGGAAATCTACATTGATTCATGACACCCTTTTCCCGATTTTAAATCAACATTTTTATAGGTCCAAGCGTACCCCATTGCCTTTTGAAAGTGTTTCAGGGATTGAGCATTTAGATAAAGTCATTGAAGTGGATCAAAGTCCTATAGGCAGAACACCTAGGTCCAATCCTGCTACGTATACTGCCGCATTTTCAGAAATTCGTACGTTGTTTTCTCAGTTGCCCGAAGCCAAAATAAGAGGATACAAACCGGGTAGATTTTCCTTCAATGTAAAAGGTGGAAGATGTGAGACATGTGAAGGGGGCGGCATGAAGTTGATAGAAATGGATTTTCTACCGGATGTACTGGTCCCTTGCGAAACCTGTAAAGGAAAACGCTACAATCGGGAAACACTTGAAGTCCGCTACAAAGGCAAATCCATTGCAGATATTTTGGATATGACCGTAGAGCAGGCAGTAGTTTTATTTGAAAATCAACCCTCTATTGTTAGAAAGATTCAAACTTTATTGGACGTAGGTTTAGGATATGTTACGCTGGGCCAACATGCTACAACTCTTTCTGGAGGAGAGGCTCAACGGGTGAAGCTGGCTACGGAGCTTTCTAAGAAAGACACAGGCAAAACCTTGTACATTTTAGATGAGCCTACTACTGGTTTACATTTTCAAGACATCTACTTGCTCATGGTAGTTTTGAATAAACTGGTAGACAAAGGAAATACTGTGCTCATCATAGAGCACAATCTGGATGTCATCAAAATGGCTGATTACCTAGTAGATGTGGGCCCGGAAGGAGGAAGAGCGGGAGGAAAGATAGTAGTAGAAGGCACACCAGAACATGTAGCCGCTCACCCTACTAGCTACACTGGCTATCATCTAAAATCCGAATTATAGCCCCATGCCCTATCATGACCAGTGTATATGAACTTACCAAATTGGTCCGGCAAGGGGAAGGCATTCAGTTAGAATTTAAGTTAAAGGCCAATCATCCAGATAAGATAACCAGAAGCATCGCTGCCTTTGCAAACACCAAAGGTGGTTGGTTGTTGATTGGAGTAGATGATAACCGCGGGATAAAGGGTTGCAAAAGTATTGAGGAAGAAGAATTTGTAATGGAGAAGGCCATCAAACAATTTCTCCATCCTGTACCAAGCTACTCACTAGAGAAAATCAACCTTCAAGATGAGCGTGGCGTGCTAGCCTATTATGTTCAACAAAGTGCGCAAAAACCCATTTACTGGAAGGATCCTGCTCTTATCGATCTCAAGTCGCCCAAAGGTAAAGTCTATGTACGAGTTGGGGATCAATCTCTTCAAGCAAGCTATGAAATGCGACAGATTATCAAGGGCTTAGAGAAATCTATTCCAAGGAAATTACAGTACGGAGATAAGGAAAGAACGCTGATGAAATTCTTAGATGAAAACCCCTATGTCACCATCGATATGTTTGCAGAAGTCGCTGGGATTACGAAAAAGACTGCATCTGCAACATTGGTTTTTCTTTGCTTAATGAAAGTGATTGAGATTTTGCCCGGTGAATTGGAAGATAGATTTATTTTGTCATCGTTATCCGAGTCATTGTCTTAGAATCCCGGAGATTGCAGTTCGCGGAAGTGCCCGTTCAACATAATTCTTTTTTTCACTTCATACATTTTATTCACTTTAGGAATTACTTTTTCCAAATGATGTCTGATAAAGTTCAGGCGCTCGTTTTCATCGCTTAATGAGAGCAAGGTGTACTCTTGATCTGCACTAAGTCCTATATAATGCCCGCATATATAGCTTTGAAAATGCTCTACACCATGATGCAGGGTTTTCTCTACATTTAACATAGAAGAAAACTTATCCAGCAATGAGACCACTAGACTCTTTAGCTCAGGTTCGCCCTCCGTTTGATCATGTTCTGCAAACATCACTTGTGCCCCTGAATACAATTTGTCTGCAACTACTTTTTGAAATTTCTCTATGAAGTATTTCCTTATCCCCAAGGTCCTAATGTCCATTTCCCCATCAGGATATACCTTCACAATTTCCAACAACTTCATTTCTGTACCCACAGGCATCATGCGTCCATTGAGATGCGGAGAGATCCCAAAAGTAGTTTCTTGAGCACTACACTCTAGGATCAGTTGCTTATATCGAGGCTCAAAAATGTGTAGGTTAACCTGCTCTCCAGGAAAAGCGACAATACCCAAAGGAAAAAGGGGCAAGAATGTACTCATAAGACCTAAACTTGATAAAAGAGAATTAGTTTACTGGTTTTTCGTATTAAAGTAATTCTGATATTTGATCATCAAAAACCTTCAAATTTGTCTTTATCATTTTTTAATAATTTGCTGATCTCTCCCGTTAGAACAACATTTTTATTCGAACATTAATATGATGCATCCACATACTGAGCTTCAGTTTATCAATGAAACTGTAGGCTATGGCGTAGTAGCTACACGTAGGATTCCAAAAGGAACCATCACTTGGGCTTTAGATAAATTGGACAGGACATTCACCGAAAGCAAGGTAAATAAAATGCCTTCACTGTATCGAGACATTCTCATGAAATATACATTCAGAGATAAAAAGGGGCGTCATGTGCTCTGCTGGGATATATCACGGTATGTGAACCACAGCTTTAGATCCAATTGCATCAGCACAGCTTATGATTTTGAGCTAGCCATTAGAGATATTGAACAAGGCGAGGAACTTACCGATGACTATGGCTATCTGAATATTACAGAGCCATTTGAATGTCTTCCTGAAGAAAATATAGATCGAAGAGTGGTCTATCCCGATGACTTGGTTAGATATCATGAGCAGTGGGACACACAACTTAAAGATGCCTTCAAATACTTCAATCAGGTAGAACAACCCTTGGCATCTATACTACACCCTAGAACATTGCGCAAGGCAAGTATGGTAGCTGAAGACAAAAAGCCCATGGAATCAATCTTGAGCTGCTATTATCCCGGAAATTTTCGATTAACTTAGGTTTAAAGCTCCACGGTTTCCCCTTTTTCAGGAGCCTTTACCCCATTGTAGCCAATTTCCTGTAAGGTATCAGCAAAACTGAGCATGCTCTGTTCATCGCCATGTGTCAGAAATATTTTTGATAACTTCTCTGGAGAATGTCTTTGGACAAACTTTATGAGATCTTTAATGTCGCCATGTCCGCTGAACACATCTGTTTGCCGCACTTCTGCTTGTATCATTATTTTCTCCTCTCGATCGTAGATGTGGTTTTTGCCTTGTAAAAGACTATGCCCTAAAGTGCCTTCTGCACAGTACCCAATAATGAATATGGTGGCATAAGGATTCTGCAAATTCTGCCTAATATGATGCTCCACTCGCCCTCCTGTCATCATGCCAGAAGCTGAAATGATGATGCAAGGCTCATGATGATCGGAAAGCGCTTTGCTTCGCTTGGCATCATGTACATATTCTAAGGATTCAAAGTCGAATAGATGTTCTTCTTCATCATGAAACTGTCTGGCCTCTGAGTTGAGCCATGAGAGGTAGCGCTCATATACTTTGGTACTGCTGAGGGCCATGGGACTATCCGAAAATACTTTAATTCTTGGGAGTCTTCCCTTTGAATACAACTTTTTTAAAGTGAAGAGCAAAGCTTGAGTTCGCCCAACACTGAAAGCTGGTATGATCAATCGACCCGGTTTGTCGACACAAGTCTCTTTGATTATCTGCTCCAATTGCGCTTCAGGATTGTCAGGTAGATAGTGCTGTCTGTTGCCATAAGTGCTCTCCATAACCAAAAAATCAACAGGAGGCAGAGGTTCTGGGTCTTGAAGCAAAGGATAGTGTTGTCTTCCGATGTCGCCAGAAAAACCTAACGAGTATGTCTGTCCTGCTTTTTTGAACTTTACAAGAATATGGGCAGCACCCAATAAATGCCCTGCTTTATAAAATGTAAAACTCAACCCATCAGCCAGCTTTTGTGATTGACCAAAGGGAACTGCCGTAAATGCCCCTACAGCTTCCTCCACATGTTGCTCTAAATACAAGCCATTATTTTCTTCTCTAGGATAAAAACCCCTTCTATTCTTTTTACCTGTTTTGGCTGCCTGCTTTGACAAAAGTTTAGACTTGTTGATGCTTGCACTGTCATAAAGCAGTATTTCTGAAAGGCTGGCTGTGGGTGCTGTGCAGTAGATTCTTCCTTCAAACCCCTCTCGAATTAGGTTTGGCAGGTTGCCACTATGGTCTAGGTGTGCATGGGTAAGAAGCACAGCATGAATGGTGCTGGCTTCAAATGGAAAAAGCGGAACATACGCTCCATTGCTTGGAGGTGCCGCATCCTTTCTTTTCCGTTCCATGTCCATCCCGCAGTCTACCAACAATCTATACCCGTCTTCATTTTCCAACAAAAACATGCTACCCGTCACTTGTCGGGTAGCTCCCCAAAATGTTATTTTCATATATCGCTTACCTCAGAAAAAGCAGAATTATCGCCCTGCAATCAACCCATTTACCACAACAAAAGTTTATCTATAGATTCGATAGCCACAAAATGATACCCAGACCTAGCTTTTTGATAAGTGTCTTTGGCTATAATTTTACCCTGCTCAGTAACGATCAATGCCTTATAGATTGGCATCAGGAATTTTCGTCTTCCGGTACTTTGTAAAAATTCGGAGGCTGAAAAATATGCCGGTTGATATCCTTTTTCTAAAACCATGCTCAACCATACTACCCGAATTTCAGGATTTGCCATTTCTGAATATTTCATCCACTCGTCTAAAGTAGTGGCCTGTTTTAAACTCATGGTGGGCTCTAAGGCTCTGAGAAAATGAATATGCTGAAAGGGATTGAACGCTTCAAGCTGCTCCTTGATATGCTCTCCCTTGATAAACGCCTCTGCTTGATCTTCAGCCTGCATCAAGAGACTTGAGGTAGGAGGATTAAATGAACTAGGCAGACCGGGTGCGTATATCCATGACTCAGGATTGATTTTTTCAAACTGTTTTCTGTCTCCATTGCATAAATCACTAAGCAGAAAATCAAGGAATTGATCCGTATGTACACTTTTGAATGCAAAGGTTTTAAAGTAGTTTTTCAGGAAGCTGTCAAATGCTGCTCTACCCACTACAGCTTCTACATGAAGCAAAAAGAAGTATCCTTTCTCATAGGCTACATTGGTCAGGCCATCGTCAGGATTTCTATCTGCCAAATCAAGTTTAAGCCAGGTATCTGCACTTTCGGGGCCTATGTCTTGCAGATCTTCTTTCAGATCGCCATAACCAATCACACTCAGCATATCTGAGAAATCTTTTCCATACAGAGCTTCCATGATCCGTCTTTCAAAGTATACCGTAAATCCTTCATTGAGCCAGAAATCATTCCAAGTAGCGTTGGTCACCAGATTCCCACTCCAGCTATGTGCCAGCTCGTGCGCTACAAGACTGGTTAGCGATTGATCCCCTACAATGATGCTGGGAGTCAGAAAAGTTAATCTTGGATTTTCCATGCCTCCAAATGGAAAAGAAGGAGGTAGAACAAGCAAATCATACTGCTCCCAAGTGTAGGGACCAAATAGATTTTCAGCTGCTTGAATCATGTTTTCCAAGTCAGAAAACTCCTTTGCTGATTCTGCTAGACTTTCTGGTTCTGCATAAACTCCAGCTCTATCGCTAATGGATTGAAATTGGTAATCACCCGCGGCTATGGCCATAAGGTAGGATGGAATAGGCTGCTTCATTTGAAAACTGTAGCTTCCATCTGATGACAGTTTAGTAGGATTTTCTGCGCTCATCAGAACCATCATTCCAGGCTTTGTTCGAATTTTAGCCTCATACGTAAATCGCACCAAAGGACAATCTTGAAGTGGCACCCATGATCGAGCAAGAATAGCCTGCGATTGTGAAAACATAGCAGGATGTCGTTTTCCAACCGTTTGGGAAGCATCCATCCATTGCAGTGCAGCAGCATTTTCAGAAGTGCGATAGAATATGGTCACACTTTCCGGTTGACCAATCAGGGATACTATGATGGAAGATCCTTTGATGGAGTCTAACTTACCTCTTTTGAAGTCCAAAGGTTCATTATTGGGTCCTTCTACTTTCTCTACATGCAGATCTAGGGCATCCAGAATAAGGACCGAGGTAGGTTGCACATACGCCAGATCT
>DAINOB010000071.1:0-9756 GCA_036735585.1 Cytophagales bacterium
CGAGCGGATTCGAACCGCTGTAGAAGCTTTTGCAGAGCTCTGCCTAGCCACTCGGCCACAGGACCATAAGCACGATTGGGAGCAAATATAGACCCAATCGTGAATTTTTATTCGAAATCTTCCTCTTCTTCTGTCTTCTTCTTAGATGCTTTCTTTGGAGCTTTTGTCTTTTTAGTACTTTCTTCCATCATTGCATCTTTCAAGTCAGATAAGGCTTGGATGTCGCCTAGGGTAGATTTTGCATCCACGTTGCTAGACGCTTTATCTCCCTTTTTACTTTCCTTCTTTGCCTTACGCATGGTCTCTTCTTCTTGATGACTCACCTTGCTTCTTGTAAGCACAATTCTGCGATCCTCCTTATTGAATTCTAAAACTCTGAAATCTGAAGAATCACCTGTGTCTACAGTTGTACCATCTTCGGCTACCATATTCTTGAGTGTCACATAGCCTTCAAGTCCGTATGGAAGCTCAAGTAGTGCTCCCTTATCGGTTTTTTGAATAACTGTGGCTTTATGCACACTGTGAGGAGTGAAGATAGTTTCGAAAGTATCCCAAGGATTCTCCTCCAACTGCTTGTGGCCGAGAGACAATCGCTTGTTTTCTACATCTAGTTCCAAGACAATTACATCCAATTCCTCACCTACTTTGATAAACTCAGAAGGGTGCTTAATTTTCTTTGTCCAGCTAAGATCAGATACGTGAACCAATCCGTCAATTCCTTCTTCAAGCTCAATAAAGAGACCGAAATTGGTCAGATTGCGCACCATGCCTCTATGTTTCTCCCCTACGGCATATTTGGTCAACACATCTGTCTTGGTCCAAGGATCTTCTGTAAGTTGCTTGATACCCAATGACATCTTGCGCTCTTCTCTATCAATGGTAAGCACTACTGCTTCTATTTCATCATTGGTTTTTAAGAAATCCTGTGGATTGCGCAAATGCTGGGACCATGACATCTCCGATACGTGAATAAGTCCTTCTACCCCTGGCATGATTTCTAGGAATGCACCATAATCTGCCACATTTACTATTCTTCCTTTGATTCTAGAACCTATCTGAACTTCTTCAGAAAGTGCATCCCAAGGGTGAGGCTGCAATTGCTTCATTCCTAAGGATATACGTCTCTTCTCATCATCAAAGTCAAGAACAACAATATTTACCTTCTGATCAAGCTGCAAAAGCTCCTCTGGATGGTTGATACGTCCCCAAGAGATATCTGTAATATGTAGAAGACCATCTACGCCTCCCAGATCTATAAATACCCCGAAATTGGTCATGTTCTTGATAACTCCTTCGAGTACCTGACCTTTTTCTAGGTTGTTGAGTATATCTGCTTTTTGAGCTTCAAGATCTTTCTCAATCAACACTTTGTGAGAAACTACCACGTTATCATTGGTGTGGTTGATCTTCACGATTTTCACTTCCATTTTCTTGCCTACATAGATATCGAAGTCACGAATGGGCTTCACATCAATTTGAGATCCTGGAAGGAAAGCTTCTACTCCATAAATGTCTACAATAAGACCACCTTTGGTTCTGCGTTTTACAAAACCTTCAATGATTAAATCCTTGTCAAGAGACTCTTGGATCATATCCCAGGCTCTATGTAACTTGGCTTTTCTACGAGAGAGAATGAGCTGACCAGTTTTGTCTTCTCTGTTTTCAACAAAAACATCTACTATGTCACCGATTTTAAGGTTTTCCATTTCCTTAAATTCAGCTAGAGGTACTAGACCATCGGACTTAAACCCGATATTAAGGATTACATCCTTGTCATTGATCTGCACTATTGTGCCTGATACTACTTGTTTTTCGGCAATTTCAGTGACGGTATCTCCATACAGCCCAAGCATATTGTCTTTTTCTGCTTGAGTGTAGTTGGCGCCAAAGCCTTTCACATCAAAATTGTCCCAATCAAAATTTTCTAATGGTTCTACCATATTGTTTGTTGTGCCCTTATTTACAGTGCTTACCACCGGGCTGTGGTACCACCGTTAAGTGAGTAATTTTATCCCTGAGGACTCCTTTCACCCGAAAGGACCGCAAAGGTACAAAAAATATATAAGCAAAGTGCTGACGGTGATTTAATTGTATCTGCTATTCAAATACGGCATCCAACGATTATCTACAGTACCATGAAACTCTCGGATAAAAAAGAGGAAAGAAGGTTTGAATGGATTTCTTTTTAACGGCATACCAGCCTCATCTGGAGTGTAGTCGCCTTTTCTTGAATTGCATCCTTTGCAAGCGGTCACTAGGTTGTCCCAACTACTCTTGCCAGCACGGGAGCGAGGCATCACATGGTCCAATGTGAGATCTTGAGAGGATCCGCAATATTGACATGTGTGTTGATCGCGCTTAAAAATGTTTTGTCTTGAAAGCACCACACCTTTATAAGGTACTCTGATGTAGGCATTTAAGCGTATAACGGAGGGCATTGGAAAACGCTGGGTTACTGTATGAAGCCATGCGTCTTCTACCTGAAAAATAAGTTCTGCTTTTTCCAGATAAAGGAGTAAAAATGCTTTAGATACAGTACAGAGGCTAAGTGCAGAGTAATCTTGGTTAAGCACCAACACTTTTCTTGACATAAGTTCCTATACGTTTGATATGAGCCAATTTGTGACTGTAAATATTTCGGTCTTTATCGAAAATTCCAATACGATCATATAAGTCTATCTTCACCTCTCCAGATGCATGCAAAATCTGAGTAGTACTGATCACCATGCCTACATGGGAAATTCTACCTTTTTCGTTTTCAAAGAACAGCAAATCGCCTGTGGTGGTTTCCTCTACAGTATTTATCGTGCGGCCTAACTTGGCTTGCTGCCAGGCATCTCGTGGCAAGGATACTCCTACCATTCTGAAAATCAATTGAATAAGGCCAGAGCAATCTATCCCAGCAGAAGTTTTGCCACCCCATAAATAGGGAGTGTGCAAAAACTGTATGCCTATTTTGACCAAATCTTCTGAATGTATAGTGGAGATAGGACCAACTTTGGATTCATTGAATTGAAGGCTAATTCCAGCTCTATCTATATGATTATCATACATAAAGGGGAGAAACGATCCTGCAAATAGCGTAGATGAATGGTGATCTTTCCAGATTACTTCTGTATCGGCCATTAAGCAACGTCCTTCATGGGAGGCTTCTAAAAATTGAGACGAGGTGAGTGGTTTAACTTGCTGTACAGGTATCCAACCTTCATACATATCTACGTTGGTGATGATGCGTACCCAATCGTCTTTCAAACTGGGTGTCACTACTCTATAAGTTTCGCCAAAAAGCAGTTGAGATACCATTTCAGCCGTGTGAGCTGGCTGCTGTCTAACAGGGATCATTGCAAGGGTACACCAACCGTATTCCATTTTATTTTTGTTTAGGTCAAATGTCGACTTAATTCTTTTTTCACATCCCTTTCCTTGATACTATCTCGTTTGTCGTGCAGCTTTTTGCCTCGTGCAAGGGCAAATTCCAATTTGGCAAGTCCTTTATCATTGATAAAAAGCCGTGTAGGGATCAAGGTAATACCTACATCCTGAGATTTGATTGTTATTTTTCGAAGTTCGGTTTTTCTAAGCAGAAGCTTACGAGGCCGAGTTTCACTGTGATTATAATAAGTTCCTTTTTCATAAGGAGCTATCCGCAACTCTTTTACATACAACTCATCATTTTCGAAAAAACAATAACCATCGGATAGATCCACTTTGCCCTGTCTTATGGATTTGATTTCTGTTCCTTGCAAAACAATACCAGCTACATAGCTATCCAAAAGTTGGTATTCAAAAGAAGCCCTTCTGTTTTTGATGTTTATAAACCGCTCAATCTTCAGCTTTTGTGTCATGATTGCTTTGCTATCTCTATGCGCTCTTGTATTTTTTTCCGAGGCAAAATGCGCTGTCCTGTGTTGCCTGTTGCTATTAACCGATCGCCCTTTTTTACTTCTATAGTTACCCTAATCTCTCCCTCTACTATTCCTTGGTACTCTGCTGTAAAAGTAAGCCGATCGCCTGGAAAAGCGGGGCTTAGGTGAGCAATTTGCAAACTAGTACCTATTCCTTCTTCTTCCACCTCTTTCATGTCTAACACAAAAAGTCTACCAGCCCACTCCATCTCTCTTGCAAGTGTAAAAGTGGAACAAACCGGATGGACCAAGCCTGATTCAAATGCAGCTACATCTTCAGTTTTTACCACATAGAGGTGCTCTTTTTTATCACCTTTTTCAAAAATTGATCTCATAAGGTTTGTCTTGCATAGGGTTGGAAATCTATCTCCACAAACTCTCCAGCAAGGTATTGAAAATGTGCAGCCATTGCGATCATGGCAGCATTATCAGTACAATATTGAAAATCAGGGATAAAAACATCCCACCCCTCATTTTCCTTCATGGATTCCAAAGCGATTCTAAGTCCTGAATTGGCTGCTACTCCCCCTGCTATGGCTATTGAGGTCAAACCACTTTCCTTAACAGCAAGCTTTAATTTTTGCATTAAGGTCTGTACAAGCGTATGCTGTACAGAAGCACATATATCATGTAGATTGTGGTTTAAAAAATCTGGGTCTAGCTTGGTCTGTTCTGCCACAAAGTATCGAACTGCTGTTTTAACTCCTGAAAAAGAAAAATCAAGACCTGGCATTTGTGCAATGGGGAATTTGAATCGAAGAGCATTTCCAGATTTGGCAAGTTTGTCTATATGCGGGCCTCCTGGATAAGGCAGCCCAAGCAATTTGGCGATCTTATCAAATGCCTCTCCTACGGCATCGTCTTGGGTACGGCCTAAAACTGTGAATTGGCGCGATTGATCTACTTTCACTATTTGGGTGTGCCCTCCACTCACTGTGAGGCACAGAAAAGGAAAGCCAGGACGCGGAGCATCAATAAAATGAGCTAAAATATGCGCTTGCATGTGATCCACAGCTATCAAGGGAATCTGAAGTGCCATGGATAAGGATTTGGCGAAACTGGTACCTACCAATAAAGATCCTATTAGACCTGGCCCTGCAGTACAGGCAACTGCATCAAGTTGGTTTTTATGTACTTTTGCCTGATTCAACGCTTTTTGAACCACAGGAAGAATATACTGCATATGTGCCCTTGAGGCTAATTCTGGAACCACTCCGCCATGCTTCTCGTGTTCCTCCTGAGAGGCAACAATATTGGACAGGATTTTGCCACCCATAATCACTGATGCAGCTGTTTCATCACAGGAAGTCTCTATAGCTAAAATTAAGGGTTGCGAGTAAGACACAAAAATGAGTCGATTGAAAGGATATTTTAGGGGGTTATTAAAATTGGTGTTCTGGACTTGCTTCTATGCTCTCCTGCTCTCAGTTGTTATTGCTTTAATTTCTCAAAGCACTTTCGTGCAGCGCAAGGTTACTGCATTCATTAGCACAAAGATAAGTCAAAAAACAGGCTTTTACATGGAGCTTCAAGGTATTGAACCTCTGTGGATAGATACATGGCAACTGCAAGGTATCAGAATAGTAGATCCACAAAAAACTGAAATGGTATCATGCCAAGATATTACTGTTAATTTTAATTTAAGAAATTGGATATTGGGGGATGCTTCTAAACTGGATGGCATCAGTATGAGCTATCCAGCTTTGCGCCTAGCTTACCATAAAGACAATGGGAAATTAAATCTCGATGAGTTTTTAAATCGCATTTCTCCAAGTGATACCACCAGTGATAATGAAGGCGGGCGCTTCTCCATAAGAAACATCAAGGTAAAACATGGCCTTTTTGTTTTGGAAGATGAATTGTCTGACTATTCAGAGGAAGTCTTTGATGAAAATCATTTTGAACTAGCCTCTATAAATATCAACATAGATGGATTAGAAACCTGGGGAGATTCTCTAGTGATTGATGTAGAAGACCTGAACTGTAAGCACACCCGTTCGGGACTTACAGTTCACAAGCTTCAAACCCTCTTTACCTATTCAGAAAAAGCAATGGTATTTGCAAAGCTCAGACTTGACGCTGGTAATAGCATATTGCGTGATTCTTTGATTTTTACTTACGATTCATTCGGTGACTTTAAGAGTTTTATACATGATGTTCGAATATCGGGAACGCTAAACCAGAGTATGATTGACACCAAAGATCTAGCAATCTTTAATAGCTTTTTTGATCGGTACAATGATGTCTTTTCACTCAGCACTCAATTTTCAGGCACTATAGATAGAATGCAATTGAAATCTGCACAGATTGGCTTTGGGAGAAACAGCATTATTACAGGAGATTTCTCTTTGATTGGGTTGCCAAGAATAGATGAAACGCTGCTCGGGCTGAATTGCCGTGTTATGGCACTAGAGGCTGGTGATCTGCTCCAATATATTGGCTTTGACCAAGGTCAAGTGGTCACCAAACTGGGGAGAATAGTAGGCAGTGCAGAATTCACTGGGTTTTACTATGATTTTGTAGCAGAAGCAAAACTTCAGACCCAACTAGGTGAACTACAGGCAGATATCAATTTGAAGCTCGATGGGGAAGAAAACACCAGCTATAAAGGCAGACTGCAAACCAAAAACTTTGACATGGGTCGGTGGCTGTCTAGAGAGCAGTATGTAGGACAGGTTTCTATGGATGGCAATATTGAAGGGAAAGGTTTAAGCATTAAAAATGCAAAAATTAAGTTAAATGCCTCTGTAGATAAAATAGAATTGCTCGCCTATCCCTATCGAAGTGTTAAGGTCAATGCTTCATTGGCAGCATCTTTTTTCGATGGATGGATTCAAGTCTTAGATAGCAATTTGATGCTGGAGGCTAATGGAAAAGTGAACCTTGAGAAAGGAAAAGAAAAGTTTGATCTCAATGGTGAATTGTTTCGCAGCAAGCTTAACAAGTTATTCTTTATGGACTATGACTTGAATTTGGCAACAAAATTCCAAGCCAACTCTACGGGACTAGAGATTGACAGTCTTATAGGATTCTTAAATCTGGAACAAATAGGATTGCGGTACAAAAACAAAGATCTAAAGATTAAATCACTGCAACTGGTCTCTGAGAAAAATGAATACCTTAGAGTTTTGCAATTAAAATCGTCTTTGGTTAATGCCACTTTAGAAGGCAATTTTTACATCAAAATTTTGATAGATGATATCAGTAAGACACTCTATGAGTATACACTTGGAATAGAGAATGATAAAATAGCTCAAAGAACCTATTATAAAAATCTATTGACCACCAGCAAAGAATCTTCTTACTATGCTCAGTTAACTGCCGATATCCCTAACCTCAATTCTGTGTTCAAACTCTTCTCTGATGAATGGTACCTTTCACCAAATACCAAAATATCGGGCAGTGTACAGATGGATAACAATAGGCAGATTCAGCTTTTCACCACTTGCGACACTTTGATCGTTAACAATCAGCATTTCTTTCAAAACTCCCTGGATGTTTACACTTCAAAGTCGAAGAGAAATCCTGAATTTTTGGCAATGGTCACAGGCCAATCTGAAAAACAAACACTTGCTTCTTCATTTAAGGGAGAGAATCTATTGTTGGAAGCTATTTGGTCGGATTCTGTGATCACCTTCAATCATCAAATCAGGCAAGCCGATGAAGATAATCATGCCTTTTTGAATGGAGTACTTACCCTCAGTTCTCAAGGATATTTAGTAGAGATGGACCCTTCACACTTTAAAGTTTTGGACAATGTCTGGCAAATTGCTCCAGGCAACTTGATTCGATATTCCCAGGACGAATTGTCAATACAAAATTTTAGGCTAGTGAGCAGCAAACAAAGTTTGGAAGTAAAGGGTGCAATCAGCCCGGATAGCTTGCAATTTGTAACGGTTGATGTAAATGATTTTGAATTAAAGCAGGTCAGTCCATTGATCAAAATGCCTATATCAGGAATTTTTAATGGCCACTTAAACTTTAGTGAGCTTTTTACAAGAAAAAAAATCACTTGGACTACACTTACTGACAGCCTAGTGGTAGATGAGTTTTATGTAGGCAATGTAGTAGCAAATGGCAACTGGGTAAATGAAATAAAACAAGTGCAGGTAGCTATAGATGTAGAGCGAGACCAGCATAAATTGATCAGCTTGGAAGGATACATAAACCCTGCACTGGGAAAAGAGGCATTGAACTTAACGGCTACCTTTAGAGAGGCAAGACTAGAGCTATTGGAACCCTTCTTTAAAGACGATATTTCAGAGGTTTCGGGTAAAGTGGTAGGAGCTGTATCTGTGACAGGTCCTATCAACAAACCAGTAATTAGTGGGGCTGCAGAAGTTAAAAATGCCCGATTACGGATCAACTACCTCAACACAGTGTATACCTTCTCCGATAAGATCTACTTTCTAGAACAAGAGTTTGGTTTAAGGAATGTAAAGCTGTACGATGAACGCGGCAATACAGCTCTGGTGCGCAGGGCAGCTGTTCTTCATGATGGATTTGATAACATGCAATTTGAAGTAGGCGCTGTTTTGGATAACTTCATGATTCTAAACCAAAAGGAAAACTTAGAAGAACTCTATTATGCCACAGCAGTAGTAAGTGGCAACTTTACCATAAGCGGCACTGCGGGCAATTTGGTGATTAAGGCCAATGCCGTATCAAATAAAGGAACTAGAATTTTTATCCCAATTAATTCAGGTGAGACCTTTGCGCAACAAGAATACATCAGCTTTCTAAACCCTGAGAAAAAGGAAAATGTAGAAGTGCAGCAACAAACCACAACTAATTTAACTGGCATAGAGATGGATTTCAATTTAGAAATCACCCCCGATGCTCAATTCGAAATCATCTTTGATAAGCGAGCCGGAGACATCATTAAAGGAACTGGACAGGGGAAAATGCAAATGCAAATTGATACCAGAGGAGATTTTAATTTGATGGGCAACTATGAAATTCTGGATGGCACCTACAATTTCACTTTCCTTAATGTGGTCAATAAGAAATTTAACATTAATCCAGGAAGCCGAATCAGTTGGAATGGAGACCCTGCCAATGCAATCATGGATATAAAGGCTTCTTACACTCAGAATGTAAGCTTACTCCCTATTTTGAATATAGTTGACAGTGCACTTATTCAGCAGCCAGAGATTCGAAGGCGATACCCAACAGAACTATTCCTAAATCTTACTGGACCTTTAATGTCTCCAAGCTTTAAGTTCGATATTAAGATTACTAATTTCCCTCAGAACATCATCACACCGGCAGGTAGCTTTTCCCTTAACAATTCTGTGATGGCCTTTTATTCCAACATTCAGAACAATGAACAGGAAATGAATAGACAAGTTTTCTCCCTCATTGCATTACGAAGGCTTTCACCCGACAATTCATTTGCAGGATCCAATCAAATGGTGGGCAATAGCCTTACTGAGCTGTTATCCAATCAATTAAGTAGTTGGATGTCGCAGGTAAATGAAAACTTTGAAATAGACCTCGACTTAAATGGATTGGATGCAGATGCACTCAATACCATGCAAGTTAGATTAAGCTATAGCCTGCTAAATGGAAAAATTAGAGTTACAAGAGACGGCACTTTCACCAACAATCAAAATCAAGCTTCTCTAAACTCCATTATGGGCGACTGGATGGTAGAATATCGAATTGATGATAGAGGGAAATTTCGGATCAAAGCCTTTAACAGGAATAACTACAATGTGATCAATTCAAATATCAACAATACCAATACTGCGGGCGTAAGCATTATTCATTCAGAAACATTTGACAGACTTAGTGAGATCATAGGAAGGAAAAATAAAGAGGCAGAATTAACTCCTAAAAAAGAAAAAGC